>JAKOSZ010000034.1 GCA_029776555.1 Bacillota bacterium
CCCAGAGGGAGGTAGCCAAGATGCTGGGCATATCCAGGTCTTATGTGTCCAGGATAGAAAAGAAGGCAATAAGGAAGCTAAACAGGGAGCTGGGGTCCGAGGGATGCAGGTAACAGCTTAAGGGCATGGGAAACGGATGAAAATGACGGTGCTTTTGCGGGCAAGGCCCGCACCGGCACCGTTTTTTAATGCCATGGGCAAAAATATGATTGATAAAAAATAAACGGTGTGCTATACTACATAACGGTAAAATTACGCACCTGTTTGACCGGCAAGAGGTTGCCCGCCGGGTCTCTTGTCGGAATGAGGGCAGGGAGGAAAAAACAGATTAGGAGGTATAAAAGAATGTCAATCATTTCTATGAAGCAGCTTCTTGAGGCAGGAGTCCACTTCGGCCATCAGACCAGAAGATGGAATCCCAAAATGCAGGAGTATATCTTTACGGAGAGAAACGGAATCTACATCATTGATCTCCAGAAAACAGCAAAGAAAATCGAAGAGGCCTACAACTTCATTAAAGAAGTCGCCATGAACGGGGAGGACGTCATTTTCGTAGGCACGAAGAAACAGGCCCAGGAGGCTATTAAGGAAGAGGCCGAAAGGTGCGGCCAGTTTTATGTTATCTCCCGCTGGCTTGGCGGCATGCTGACCAACTTCAAGACCATGCAGAAGAGAATTGACAGGCTCAACGAACTCATCGCCATGGAACGGGACGGAGTCTTCGACATGCTGCCCAAGAAGGAAGTGGCCAGGCTCAGGAAGGAAATGAAGGAGCTGGAAAAGAACCTTGGCGGCATTAAGGACATGAAGGGCCTGCCGGGAGCCATGTTTGTAGTGGACCCCAGGAAGGAACACAACGCCATCCGGGAAGGGCGGAAGCTGGGAATACCCGTGGTAGCCATAGTTGATACCAACTGCGACCCTGATGAGGTAGACTACGTCATACCCGGAAATGATGACGCCATAAGGGCAATAAAGCTTATCGCTTCCAAGATGGCCGATGCGGTGATTGAAGGAAGGCAAGGGGAGCAGATGACGGATACCACTGCCGGCGAGACGGCTGAAAAAGAGGGCGAGGATGAGGTTTTGGAAGAAAATCCGCGGACAGAGGAAGCGGCTGAAGAATTGACGGCGGACGAGAAAGCGGATGAAGAAGCGGAAGTGGCGGAAGAAAAAGAGGAAGTTGTTTCAGAATAAAGGCTGAAAAGTTATGCGGATTTGACTTTTAGGCCGGAAGGCTAAGACCGGGTTTTCATATATGCCGGTTTTAGCGCCTACATACGAAATCAAAGGATTCGGAGGGATAATGAATGGTAGTTACTGCGGAAATGGTAAAACGCCTTCGCGACAGGACAGGGGCCGGGATAATGGACTGCAAGAGGGCTCTTGTGGAAAGCAACGGTGACGAGGAGAAGGCTATAGAGATATTGAGAGAGAAGGGCCTTGCCACAGCAGCCAAAAAGGCCGGAAGGATAACCGCGGAAGGTATAGTGGATTCATATATTCATGGGGACGGAAGGATCGGCGTGCTTGTTGAGGTCAACGTGGAGACTGATTTTGCGGCGAAAAACAAGATTTTCAGAGAGTTTGTAAGGGACATTGCCCTTCAGATCGCCGCCTCCAAGCCGGAATACATAAGCAAAGAGGATATTCCGGCCGAGGTTATAGAAAAAGAGAAGGAGATTTTAAGGAACCAGGCTTTGAATGAAGGAAAGCCGGAAAGAATCGTGGATAAGATAGTGGAGGGCAGGATTGAGAAGTACTACCAGGAAGTGTGCCTCTTAGAGCAGCCGTGGATTAAGGACCCGGATAAGACCATAAAGGAGCTTTTGACTGAGAAAATCGCAGTTATCGGTGAGAACATAAGAATAAGAAGGTTTGCCAGGTTTGAGAAAGGCGAAGGTCTTGGACGAAAGGAAGAAAATTTTGCCGAAGAAGTCATGAAACAACTAAATAGTTAAGAAACAAGGTTAAAAAAGGAACATGATTCATGTTCCTTTTTTAATAACGGTTTTAGCTTTAAGAGAAAGTGGAAAAAAATCGGGAGTGGGGGTATAATAGTAATGGTCACACCAAAGTACAAGAGGGTAATCCTGAAGATCAGCGGAGAAGCACTGGCCGGCAAAAGGCGTTTTGGCATCGACAGTGAAACCCTGGGCAGGATTTCCGATGAGATAAAAAAGGCCTTTGAACTCGGGGTCGAGATAGCGGTGGTAATCGGGGGAGGCAATTTCTGGCGGGGACGCAGCGGAAAAGACATGGACAGGACCACCGCCGACCACATGGGCATGCTGGCAACGGTAATTAACGCCCTGGCCCTGCAGGATGCCCTGGAATCAAGGGGGATTCAGACAAGGGTACAGACCGCCATTGAGATGAGGCAAATAGCTGAGCCCTATATCAGGCGCAAGGCCGTGAGACACCTTGAAAAGGGACGCGTTGTTATTTTCGCCTGCGGGACGGGCAATCCCTATTTTACCACCGATACAACCACTGCTTTAAGAGCTGCGGAAATAGACGCAGAAGTGGTGTTGATGGCCAAAAACGTAGACGGGGTTTACGACTGTGATCCTGGCACCAACCCGGCGGCCAAAAAAATAGACAGGCTGTCTTACATTGACGTGATAAACAGGGGTTTGGGTGTTATGGATTCAACTGCTGCTTCCCTTTGCATGGACAACAAAATACCTATGATAGTCTTTGGCATTGAAAAACCTGAAAACATAGTGAAGGCTGTCATGGGTGAAAACATAGGAACAATTATTATGTGAAGGAGGAATAGTATGTTGGATGACAGCTACAAACCATATGAGGAGAGAATGAAAAAGGCCATTGGCGTCCTCAAGGAGAACTTGGCCGCCTTAAGAGCCGGTAGAGCAAATCCCGCCATTTTAGATAAAGTTATGGTCAACTATTACGGAGCGCCCACCCCGATAAACCAGCTGGGGAATATAACGGTGCCTGAAGCCAGGGTCATATTGATACAGCCATGGGACGCCCAAATACTAAAAGAGGTTGAGAAAGCCATCCAGAAATCCGATATAGGCATTAACCCCATTAACGACGGGAAATTTATAAGGCTCATATTCCCCCCGCTGACGGAGGAGCGGAGAAGGGAACTGGTGAAGGTGGTCAGGAAAGAGGGAGAGGAAGCCAAAGTCGCCGTAAGGATGGTGCGGAGAGACGCCATTGAATTCTTTAAGGGCGAGAAAAAGAACTCAAGGATCACTGAAGACGACTTTAAGACGGTGGAAAAAGACGTTCAGAATCTCACCGACAAATACATAGCCGAAGTGGATAAGATTATAGCGGCCAAGGAAAAGGAAATTATGGAAGTTTAAATACATGGAATTTTATAAGCAGTATCTTGAGGGAAAAAGTTCTATGAGGCATGGGGATGTAATAGCCTGTACTCTCCTGGAGGCCAGGGAGGCGCTGAGCAAGGCGGGCATACATATTGAAGAAGTTCTTGTTGCTTCTCCTCCCTTTTCTGAAAACAGCGGTTACGACGAAAGCTTCAGGGTTATAGGCATAAGGCCGACCGATGATAAAAAGGTGAAGTTGATTGTTTGCAAACCCCTCTGATGAGAGGGGTTGATTGCTGTGGAAGCTGAATAGAATATTAGCCGGGGAGAATAACCGATGGTATAAGGAGGGGCTTGGATTAACTTGTTTTTAGGAAGGCTTCTCAG
>JAKOSZ010000395.1 GCA_029776555.1 Bacillota bacterium
CTTCCCGCAGCCTGTCCAAAGAAATCTGGGCCGACTTTATTGCGTCCCATGTAAAGTTGAGCTTGTTGCGATAATGGGCGTTAAGGCAGAAGTATCTAAAAGCCAGCGGCTCATATCCTTTTTCTTTTAATTCGGAAATTGTATAGACATTGCCTAGGCTTTTGGACATTTTCCCGTTGTCAACCAGCAAGAACTCGCCGTGAATCCAGTAATTTACGGCAGGTTTCCCCAATAAGGCCTCGGACTGGGCTATCTCATTTTCATGGTGGATCGGTATGTGGTCCACACCCCCGGTGTGAATGTCAAAAGTGTCGCCCAGGTATTTTCGGGCCATAGCCGAACACTCTATGTGCCAGCCGGGGTATCCCATACCCCACGGGCTTGGCCATTGCATTATGTGCTCTTTCGGCGCCTTTTTCCACAGGGCGAAGTCCGAAGGGTGCCTCTTTTCCTCATTGACCTCCACCCTGGCCCCTGCCAGCTGGTCCTCCAGCCTTACTCCCGAAAGCTTCCCGTAGCCTTCGAATTTAGATATGTCAAAGTATATGCCGTCGCTGGTCTCGTACCCGTAACCTTTTTGGACCAGGCCTTCAACAAATTCTATCATTTCCGGTATGTGCTCCGTTGCCTTAGGGATTATTTCCGGCTTTTCTATGTTTAACTCCTCTATGTCCTTAAAGAAAGCATCGGTATAGAATTGGGCTATTTCCCAGGGGGACTTTTTCTGCTCTTTTGCTGTCCTGACCACCTTGTCATCCCCGGTATCCGCGTCGGAAACCAGGTGTCCCACATCTGTGATATTCATAACATGCTTCAGCTTATAGCCGTTGTATTTGAGCACTCTCCTCAGTATGTCCATGAACACGTATGTCCTCATGTTGCCTATATGGGCATAGTTGTATACGGTGGGACCGCACGAATACATCCTGACTTCACTTGAATCAATGGGTTTAAAGTCTTCCTTCATTCTTGTCAAAGTGTTGTACAGTTTCATTGTCTTTCTCCTTCCACCCGTATTCTGCATAAAAAGCGCCGCAGCTTAAAATCCTGTGCGCTTTTGTGCCTTTACGGCGCGTTTGTTTCCTGCTGTTTTTCAAGCCTTTCGATCCTCTTAATAAGCTTGCAGATTTCCTGGGCCACCGGGTCGGGGATGTGGACCTGGTCCAGCTCCAGCGAAGGTATTTTCACTCCGCCCTTCGTTTTCACAGGCCTTCCCGGCACTCCCACCACCGTGGTTTCTTCCTCCACATCGCTTAAAACTACGGCATTGGCGCCCACCCTGGAATTGTCGCCAATCTTGACCGGCCCGAGTATTTTAGCCCCGGCTCCTATGAGCACATTGTTCCCTACGGTGGGATGCCTCTTCCCCGTCTCTTTACCGGTTCCTCCAAGGGTTACGCCATGGTAGATGGTGCAGTTATCGCCCACTTCCGCCGTCTCGCCGATTACAACACCCATGCCGTGGTCAATAAAGAGCCCCTTCCCTATTTTTGCCCCGGGGTGTATTTCTATGCCGGTTATAAACCTGGAGACCTGGGAAATCAGGCGAGCAATGAAAAAAAGCTTTTTGCGGTAGAACCAGTGGGCCGCCCTGTGAAACACAATGGCATGGAAGCCCGGGTATAACAGCATAACCTCCAGGACACCTCTTGCCGCCGGGTCCCTTCTTGCTATCTCGCGGGCATCGTATAATAAACCATTTAACATAGATTACCTACCTCGCAAAAATAATTTCTATTACATAAGCCAAACTGCCGCAAATAATTGATACCACAAAAAACGGTTTAAAATCAGCCATATCCCTTATAACAAACATTTCTACTAAAAACCCCGCCATGATAATAGAGGCGAGGTTAGTCATTGCATCACAGCTTAGTATTAATAATTCTAACAAATTTTATCTTCACAGTAAACATGGAAGCTGCGAGGCATCAAATCGGCGGCATGCCTTTTCCGGCGGCTTTGACCCCCTTTTTCAAAAAATAACAATATTAGTGCGTCCTTCATAATACATACTTTTTAAAGTGTGTGGCATGATATTAACAATACGGTACACAGCATTGCATACTGATTTTTTGTCAGCAAGAAAACCTTGCCAGTAAACCGGTTTTTAAGCATGAGAATGGAAAGAAACCGGTTGAAACAGGGGTTTTCTTTGTGGCACGAAAAAGAGTCGAAGTTGAAAGGATGTGATTAAATGGCCGAAAGGTACAACACTACAAAGGAGGATGACTTTAGTATTACTCACTTCGTCATAAGACTGGTTGTCGGTATTATTGTACTTGCTGTAACCGCTTTTTTAACCCCGGGTTTCACCATATCGGGAATATGGCCTCTTGTTATAGGAGCGGTGGTTCTTGCCCTGCTTGATTACTTAGCCTTCCGCTTCCTGGGCGTCAACGCTTCGCCCTTCGGAAGGGGAATCACAGGTTTTATAATGGCAGCCGTAATAATATACATCTCCCAGTTCTTTGTACAGATGTTCGTGTCAGGCTTCAGGGTAACCCTGTGGGGTGCCATACTTGGGGCACTGGTGTACGGAATAATTGACGCCATTATACCTGGAAGGGCTATGGGAAGAACCTCTGCCTAGCAAGTACTGTGGCAGACAGGGCCGCCTGCTGGTCACCGGTCTGCACAGGCAGCGGGCGGCAGGGTACAAATGGCCATAAACCCGGTCTGTTGACGCACTTAAGCTTTTGTGTCAACAGGCAGACCCTTTATGCTGACTTAAAAAATAAGATACCTGTGGCAATCTCCAGCAAGTGTTTCTTCTCCTGGAGATTGTTTTTTATTTTTCACGGGAAAAAGGGCATTTAAGTCTTGCCCGGTGAGATTATGCCCCTGTATGACACCGATACGCATCAAGGGACATCCGTCTTCCTCATCATTGTGCCGAGCTCTCCGGCAGAACAGCCGGTTCCGTCCCATTTTCTGCAGTTTAAGCAGGATATTTCCCCCTGCCGGAACCTGCTGGACTTATCCCTGCTGAAATTCTTACACTCCCTTGCGATAATATCCAGGTAATCATCATCTTCATAGATGGCCATAGCAAAACCTCCAGTACCAGACAGAATAAGGAAGAGAAAATTCTACTTTAAAGACATTCTCTGCCTTTACGAGAATTATTATTTGTATTGAGCTTAAAAACTATTCCGGTGTCGTTTCCAATATTGGAGTCAGGCAAACGGAAAAGCTCTTACCGGATGGTTTTGCATGGCATCAGCTGATTTTGACAAGTCTGGCGTAAGACAGCAAAAGCCTTTTGGTGCCGGCTTTTTTAAACCGCACTTCCAGCATGGTATCGCCCTCTCCTTCCTCTACGGAGGCAATAGTTCCCACGCCGAACTTCTCATGCACCACCATATCCCCAGGCTTAAAATCCGGCACAGTCCCTGTTCCCCGGGACGGGTTTTTGCTCTTTGTAAGGGTGGGTGAAGAAAAGACAGCTCCCAGGTACAGGCCGTTGTCCTCGTAATCTGCCTTTCTGACTGGCCTAAGCTCCATCGGGTTAAATAGAGAGTCGGCATTTTCCAGAAGCTCATCCGGTATCTCCTGGATGAACCTTGAGGCCATGTTGTATGCGGTGCTCCCGAACAGGGTCCTGTAACGGGTATTGGTAACAAAAAGCCTTTCTTTCGCCCGGGTAACGCCCACATAGCACAGTCTTCTCTCCTCTTCCAGCTCATCCGGTTCGGCCATGGACCGATAGCCCGGGAATATCCCCTCCTCCATTCCCACCATAAACACCACGGGGAATTCCAGACCCTTGGCGCTGTGAAGAGTCATTAGAACTACCGCATCTTCCCCCTCGTCGAAGCTGTCCACGTCGGAAACAAGGGAAACATGGGCGAGAAAAGCCTCAAGGCTTTTATCATCGCTTTGGTCTTCAAACTCCATGCATACCGACATAAGCTCCCTGATGTTTTCTATCCTCGTTTCCGACTCCGGGGTGTTTTCCTCTCTCAGTTCTTCAATCAAACCCGACTCTTCCAGAACCCTCTCCATCAGCTCCGATATGCCCATGCTCTCCTTGTAGGAGATAAATTTGTTAATCAAAGCCACAAAAGGCTCCAGGCGGGACGAGGCTTTGGCCAGCTGGGGAAATTCCGAAGCGGAGGAAATAACGCTGAATATGCTGCAGGACTTTTCTATGGCAATTCCTTCAGCCGTCCTTAAAGTGGCGTCCCCTATGCCCCTTCGCGGGACGTTGATAATCCTTTTTAGGCTCACATTGTCCGCAGGGTTCTGGACAACTTTAAGGTAGGCAAACACGTCCTTTATCTCCCTGCGCTCGTAGAACTTAAGTCCCCCCACTATCTTATAGGGGATCCCTTCCTTCATAAACACGTCTTCAATTACCCTGGACTGGGCATTTATCCTGTAAAGCACGGCGAAGTCTTTATAGCCGTAGCCCTGGCTCCTGATAAGGTCTTTTATGCCGGATGCCACGAAAAAAGCTTCCCCATGCTCGTTCTCGGCCTGAAAAAACTTTATCTTGTCTCCTTCGATATTCTCCGTCCAAAGCCTTTTTTCCTTGCGGCCGCTGTTGTTCCTGATAATCCAGTTGGCGGCTTCCAGTATATTCTTGGTGGAACGGTAGTTCTGTTCCAGCTTCACCACCTTGCAGCCTTTGAACTCCTTTTCAAACTCCAGGATATTTCTTATGTTGGCCCCCCTCCAACCGTAAATGCCCTGGTCGTCATCTCCCACAACACAAAGATTCCCGCTCTCCCTGGAAAGAAGGCTGATAAGGGCATACTGGGCCGTGTTGGTGTCCTGGTACTCGTCCACCAGTATATACCTGAACTTCTTCTGATAGTATTTAAGCACCGGGGGGTTGTCCAGAAACAGTTTCACGGTAAACATTATTATGTCGCCGAAATCCAGGGCGTTGTACGCCTTCAGCTTATCCTGGTACAGCTTATATATGGCGGCAATCTGCTTCATCCTGAAGTCGGATGAATACATGTTTGAAAAAGCCTCAGGTTCTATGAGCTCGTCCTTTGCCCTCTGTATCGTCTCAACCACCGACCTGGGCGCAAAGTACTTGTCGCTTAAATTCAGCTCTTTCAGGCACTCTTTTACCACCGACAGCTGGTCATCCGTATCATATATGACAAAGCTGGAGCTAAAACCCAGCTTGTCTATGTCTCTCCTTAAAATGCGCACACAGGCCGAATGAAAGGTGCTTATCCAGATACTGTCGGCCTCTTTGCCACCCACCAGGCGCACAACTCTTCCTTTCATCTCTTTTGCGGCCTTGTTGGTAAAAGTGATGGCCAGAATGTTTTCAGGCTGTATTCCGATTTCCTTAACAAGGTAGGCAATCCTGTATGTCAGTACCCTGGTCTTCCCGGAACCAGCCCCTGCCAGTATCAGCAGGGGGCCGTTTACGTGCAGCACCGCTTCTTTTTGTTCTTTATTTAAACCCTTTAAGAGTTCCATATCCCCAAATCCTAGTATTCCGGTTCAATTAAACCGTAGTCTCCGTCCTTTCTTTTGTATACTACATTTACCTCTTTGGAATCGGCATTTATAAACACAAAGAACTCATGTCCCAGGAGGTTCATCTGCAGGATGGCTTCTTCCAGTGTCATCGGTTTTATGGGAAACTTCTTGGATTTTACTACTTTAAACTCCCCTTCTTCCTTCACATCGTCCTCTGCCATCAATTCTTCTACCTTAAAAGCGTTCTCCTTCAGCTTTTTCTCCAGGCGGGTCTTATTCTTCCTGATCTGCCTTACAAGTATGTCCGCCACCTTGTCAATGGATGAGTACATATCTTCCGTTGCCTCTTCGGCTCTAAGCATTAATCCGTTGAAGAATATGGTCACTTCCACTATCTGCCTGTTTTTTTCAACGCTCAGTGTCACTTGAGCCTCGGCGCCCGGGTTGAAAAATTTGCTGAGTTTTCCGAGCTTTTTTGTAACTTTCTGTTTTAGCGCTTCCGTCACCTCAATGTTTTTGCCTCTCACTATAAACTTCATAAACGTCACAGCTCCTTTCATCATTGATGCTATGCTGCCATGACTTGTATAATTCTTTTTTTCCACGAAAGAGCATCTTCAAACATGAGCCAAAAGCCCTCTTTACTTTAATTTTAAACAAATCCATGGCATTTAGCAAACTCCTGTTATCCACAACTCTGTTGGCAGGTAAACTTTAAGGCTGTGTATAAACTGGTCCAAACTCCATAAAAATATGCATAAATTCATGGACTTTGCCAGTTATCCACACCTGCCTCACAAAACAGGTGTTTTGTGTATATAAAAACTGTTGATAATGTGAATAAATCTGTGAATAACTAATACTGGCTAATTTGGCATGTGGATAAAAGGTGACCTGCCGCCAGGGAGTCCGGTTTTATGTATATTTCACCTCCATAAACGTTTTTAACCCTCCAATTACGATTATGTACTGCTTATGATAGGGGTTTAATCACGCAATTTCTATAATAAATCCATGTATTTTGCAGGAAACAGGCAAGAAAACGGCAGCAGCGGCAAAACAGCCGGATTTCCGTCTGCATTACCGCTCCTGCCGAATTAACGACCAGGCCTTTTAGCCCACTGTCATCCCGTTTTTTGCGGCTGGCTTTAATAATCCATATCGTCAGCAGGTCCCGGCGCCGGCTTCTTCTTTTCCGGCTTTTCGGCTACGGCGCTCTCGGTGGTAAGTATCATGGCTGCCACAGAAGCCGCATTCTGAAGGGCTGTCCTTGTCACTTTCACAGGGTCCACAATTCCGGCTTCAAACATGTCCGTGTACTCTTCCTTCATGGCGTCAAAGCCTATGCCTTTCTTGGAGTTCTTGACCCTGTCCACCACTACCGATCCGTCCAAACCCGCATTTATGGCAATCTGGCGCATCGGTTCTTCCAGGGCCCTCAATATAATGGCTGCGCCGGTTTTCTCATCCCCGCTCAGCGAATCCACCAGGGCTTTGACCTTGGGAATGGCGTTAATGTACGCCGTTCCTCCGCCGGACACTATTCCTTCTTCTACTGCGGCTTTAGTAGCGTTCAGGGCGTCCTCAACCCTGTATTTTTTCTCTTTCATTTCAGTTTCGGTGGCGGCTCCAACCTTTATTACCGCAACCCCGCCGGACAGCTTGGCCAGCCTCTCGCTTAACTTCTCCTTGTCGTAACTGGAGCTGGTGACCTCTATCTGCTTCTTTATGGACTCTATCCTGTCTTTGATTTCCTTAGGATCCCCGGCGCCACCCACAATTATGGTGTTTTCTTTCTGCACTCTTACCGACTTGGTCCTTCCGAACCATTCCAGTTTAATATCCTTTAAGCTCAAGCCCAATTCATCCGAAACAACCTGGCCTCCGGTAAGGATTGCGATATCGCGCA
>JAKOSZ010000035.1 GCA_029776555.1 Bacillota bacterium
AAACTCGGCAAGGATGGCGGAAAGACACGGGCTCAACTGCCGGCTCTTTACCGACATACGCCGGGCTATTGAGGAGAGCAAAGCAAACCTGGTGTTCGACATAACCACCCCGGAAAGCCATAAAAGCGTCGTCTTGTCCTCATTGGCGCTGGGCTGCCACGTCTTCGGGGAAAAACCCATGTCCACATCCCTGGCGGAGTGCCGGGAAATGGTTGAGGCGGCAAAGAGGTCAGGCAAAAGCTACGCGGTAATGCAAAACAGGAGATTCGACAGGCGGATAAGGTCCCTAAGGGACATTGCGGCCTCGGGGCTTATAGGCAAGCCCGGCTTTATCTGCGCCGACTTTTTCTTAGGACCCCACTTCGGCGGATTCAGGGAACTGATGGAAAGCCCCTTAATACTGGACATGGCCATCCACACCTTTGACCAGGCCCGTTTTATTTCAGGCAGCGACCCGGTATCGGTCTACTGCCATGAGTTCAACCCGGAGGGCTCCTGGTATAAGGGCAATGCGGCGGCCGTCTGCATCTTTGAAATGTCTGACGGTTCGGTATTCTGCTACCGGGGCTCCTGGTGCGCCGAAGGCGCCCCCACCTCCTGGGAGTCCAGCTGGCGGGTTACCGGCAGCAAAGGCACCGCCATCTGGGACGGCGAAGGCGCGCCCTGTTATGAAATTCCGGATGGGACAGAGAGGAAGGGCCTGCTGAACGGTTACAAGAGGGTGGAGCCCGGGATGAACTGGCCGGGAAGGTTTGGGCATGAAGGCTGCCTGGACGAGATGTTCGCCGCCCTGAAGGAGGGAAGAAAGGCCGAAACCGACTGCAGCGACAACATAAAGAGCATGGCCATGGTGTTCTCGGCCATTGAAAGCGCCCGGACGGGAAAGAAGGTCCAGGTGGAAATATAGACTCAGCCTTTAATTTGCAAATTATTTCATATATAATCTAAGTTAGATAAGCTCTAATTTTAAGGAGGGGTTTGACCGATGAAGTTAGGTGTATTCACAGTACTTCTTGGCTCCAAGGGGCTGGAGGATGCCCTTAAGTATCTCGCCGACTCGGGTGTTCAGGCGGTGGAGATAGGCTGTGGAGGTTTCCCCGGGAAAGCCCACGCCAACCCGGATGAACTCCTGGCAGACAGCTCCAGGCTCCAGCAGTTCAAGGATGTAATTAAGAAATACAACATGGAAATAAGCGCATTAAGCTGCCATGGCAACCCGGTACACCCGCAGAAGGAGATTGCCGACCAGTTCCACGCCGATTTCGAAAAAACCGTCCTCCTGGCGGAAAAACTCGGCGTTAACCGCGTAATAACCTTTTCCGGCTGCCCCGGGGATGCTCCCGGCGCTACATATCCCAACTGGGTTACCTGCCCGTGGCCCGATGACTTCCTGAAGATTCTCCAGTACCAGTGGGATGAAGTGCTGATCCCGTACTGGAAGAAAGCCTCCAGGTTTGCCCTGGACCACGGCGTGAACATGATATGCTTTGAGATGCATCCCGGTTTCTGCGTATACAACCCGGAAACCCTCTTAAAACTTAGAAGCGCTGTGGGCGACGTCATAGGCGCCAATTTTGACCCCAGCCACCTCTTCTGGCAGGGCATTGACCCGGTAGCCGCCATCAGGAAGCTCGGTCCGGCTATTTTCCACTTCCATGCCAAGGATACCAAGGTAGACAGAATAAACACCTCAGTAAACGGCGTGCTTGACACCAAGCACTACGGAGATGAGATAAACCGTTCATGGATATTCCGCACGGTGGGATACGGCAACGACTACAGCGTATGGAAGGACATAGTGAGCGCCCTTAAGATGGTGGGTTATGACTACGTTCTGAGCATAGAGCATGAAGACAGCCTCATGTCGGTAAACGAAGGGCTGCAGAAGGCTATTGCCTTCCTCAAACAGGTCATGACTTTTGAAAAATCCGGCGAAATGTGGTGGGCGTAACCACATTGCGTT
>JAKOSZ010000036.1 GCA_029776555.1 Bacillota bacterium
GGAAAAGGAAAAGAGAATCGCCGTAATAGGCATTTTGGTCACCAACCGCAGTGAGACGGCAAAGTTGGTTAATGAAATCCTTTCAAACTACGCTGAAATAATAGTGGGAAGACTGGGAATACCCTACAGGGAAAGGGATATTTCGGTCATATCAATAATTGTGGACGGGACTAACGACGAAATAGGGGCGCTTTCAGGAAAACTGGGGAACATACCCGGAGTGAAAGTGAAAGTGTCGCTGATGCGCTAAGGTTTTATCCTTTGAAAACACGGCAATCCGGCCGCCGGGCCGGCTATTGTCAAGCCTTATTCCCAGGCGATGAATGATTGCCGCGGTTTGAGAATAAAACCATAGTCCAAGTTTTGACTAAAAATGGAGGGATTAAACATGGAAAGGGAGACCAGGTTCATAGCCAGGACGGCTATGCTTCTTGCAGCGGCTTTCGCCATACAGTTTGCGGGACGCTTTTTGGGGAGTTACAACAACTTCATTGTCGGGCCTGTAATAAACGCGTGCCTGTTGATTGCCACCGCCTTTGTAAGCCCCTGGAGCGGGATTACAATAGGTGTTATTACGCCCTTTGCGTCCCTGGTTAACAACCATTCGCCCGTTGTGGCCCTGCTTTTGCCCTTCAGCCCGCTGGTGGCCATAGGCAACATAATACTGGTAGTCTGCTTCTATTTTATAATGAAAAAGAACGCCATTGCCGCCGTAATCACCGGCGCGGTGCTGAAATTTGCCTTTCTCTTCGCCTCGGTGAGCCTGTTCCTGAACATCATAACCAACTACAACCTTATTTCCGTTCCGCCCCTGCTTAAGAAGAACTTCCTCTTCCTCTTCAGCTGGCCGCAGCTGGTTACGGCCCTGGCGGGCGGAATAATAGCCCTGTCCGTAATAAAGGCTTTAAAACCCAAAAGTGACATGGATATATGACAGTTAAAAGGGCACAAACTGCTAAAAACATCATTTCACTGTAAAGCATGGGGGGAAGAAAGCATATTATAGAGTAAAACTCAAAGCAAAGGTGGAAGATTCATGATATACCTGGACAACGCGGCAACATCCTTCCCCAAGCCCGAAAAGGTTTACAGTGAGATGTTAAGGTGCATTAGGGAATACTGCGGCAATCCCGGCCGGGGTGGTCACAGCATGGCCGTAACCGCCGGGAAAGCCGTCTTAAAAGCAAGAGAAAAGATGGCCTCATTCTTAGGGGTTTCCAACCCCTTTAGACTGTGTTTTATGAAAAACGCCACAGAAGCCCTCAATACGGCCATATGGGGTTGCGTCAAACCGGGAGACCACGTAATTACCACGCCCATGGAACATAATTCGGTGATGAGGCCTTTAAAAACCCTGGAGAAGGAACTTGGGATAGAGCTTTCCATAGTAAGGGGCGGAAGGTTTGGGGAGATAGACCCCGTTGACATCAAGAAGCGCATTAAAGCCTCCACCCGTCTTTTAGTTTCAACCTTTTCCTCCAATGTTAACGGAATAGTGATGCCGTTAAAAGAAATGGGAGAAATAGCCCGTGAACATGGGATACTATTCCTGGTAGACGGGGCCCAGGGGGTTGGAACCATGGAGGTGGACGTCAGCCTGTTGAGAATTGACATGCTGGCATTTTCAGGACACAAAGGGCTTATGGGGCCCCAGGGTACGGGAGGCCTTTTTATTGCCGAAGGCATTAACTTAAAACCCCTCATGCAAGGAGGGACCGGCAGCTTCTCCCTGGGGCTTGAACAGCCGGAAATCTTTCCCGACAGGTTTGAGAGCGGGACTTTAAATTTGCCCGGAATAGTTGGGCTCATGAACGGGGTCGCTTACATAGAGGAACAGGGGATAGAAAAGGTGGAGCTGCATAAGCACAAACTCACCAAGAGGCTTATAGAAGGCTTAAATGTGATAAAAAGGGTAAGGGTATACAGCAAGGCGGAATACGGGAAAAATTCCGGAATAGTGGCGTTTAATATTGACGGAACCGATTCTTCCCACATAAGCTACCTGCTGGACAAAAAATACGGCATAGCAACCAGGGGCGGCCTTCACTGCGCCCCTCTTGCCCATGAAACCCTGGGCACCCTGGAAACCGGTTTGGTAAGGGTCAGCGTAGGCTGCTTTAACAGTGAGGACGAGATTGACGAGCTTATAGCGGCTGTAGAAGATATTGTTCAGATTGTAAACTAATTATTTTAAGAGCTTAGAGACATACATCCATAATTGCTGTATAATTAAAATAACCGTCAATTGTACAGTGGTGCTGTCAGAGGCTGGTACAAACTTGACAGAAAGCAAAGGGGGATTCCAAATGGGTGAGAAGACCGTAAAATCAATTGTGTCCGCGGTAATAATGCTGATTCTTTTTATTGTGGCTGTGAAGATACTGGTCAAGTTAATCGGCATTATCCTGGGAATCGTGGTGCCCGTAGCCGTTCTCGTAATCGCGGCTTATATTGTCTACAGGATGTTTACCAGGGGAAAATGAAGAAGAGGAATACATAAATTTGCCTCATTTTTGCCTCATAATTTATGAAAACAGCGGGTTCGCGTTTTGCGGAACCCGCTGTTTTCAATGGTCGGAGTGACTGGACTTGAACCAGCGACCTCTTGCACCCCAAGCAAGCACTCTAGCCAAACTGAGCTACACCCCGATA
>JAKOSZ010000037.1 GCA_029776555.1 Bacillota bacterium
CAATACCATCTTTAACGACAGGATACCCAAGCTCTTGCCCCAGGGCGTCAAGGTGGCCCACAAGATAGGCAGCTATTTTTCGGACACATCAGGCCATGTGGTAAACGATGTGGGGATTGTCTACGCTGAAAAGCCCTATGTCATTGCCATAATGTCGCAGGGAGTGTCCCTGGAAGAGGCCCCGGATGTGATCGCCAATATCTCCAGGATGGTCTATGACTATGTGACGGGCTCTAACTGATAGCCCACTTAACGAGGCCCATTTCAAAGGGGCTTAAAATGTCGGGATGGCAGGGTATGACCCGGAAGGTGTAGCCGTATTCCCTTCCCTGTACCAGGTCAAGGCTTGCGGCGTAGCGATAGAGGGAAGCTTCCACCTGTTCTGCCAGGCGCATTTCCACGGTTTGGGGGTTTTTAATGACCCTGTCCCGGTCGATGGGCCCGTAACAGACTTCCACTTTTACGTCGGAAGGCTCAATGTCTGCAAGCTTCACAAGGGCTGAGAGGCTTGCCCTTTGCTCCGACGCCAGCTTAATGTCCTGGGGGGCGCCGCTGCCCCTGTCAAGGGAAATCCGGACGTAGGGCCAGC
This sequence comes from Bacillota bacterium, assembly GCA_029776555.1. GTDB lineage: Bacteria > Bacillota > Clostridia > Acetivibrionales > JAKOSZ01 > JAKOSZ01. Next base: position 590 of record JAKOSZ010000037.1, read on the forward strand.
TCTTTTCCACCCGGGATTTCCAGGCGGAAAGGCTTTTTGCCCTTTCATAGCTGTCGGAGGCCATTTTTTCCGCCCTGTCAAAGGAAGGGACGTACATCTCCAATGTATATTCCTGCACCATCCTGTGGGTATTGAACCTGTGGGGCAAAGTCCTGAAGGCCTCTTTTACAACCCTGATCCAGCCTTTAGGCACGCCCTCTTCATCCCTCTCGTAGTAGAGGGGGATGATTTCATTTTCAAGGATGCTGCAGAGGCTCTGGCTGTCCAAGTTGTCCTGGACAAATTCGCTTTCGCCGGCGCAGCTTTCACCGCCGAAGGACCAGCCGTTGCTCCCGTTGAACCCCTCACACCACCAGCCGTCCAGGACGCTTAGGTTGAGCACGCCGTTTACGCAGGCTTTCTGGCCGCTGGTGCCGCTGGCTTCCAAAGGCCTTCTGGGGTTGTTAAGCCACACGTCTACCCCCTGTACCATCCGCCGGGCCAGGTTCATGTCGTAGTTTTCCAGGATTACGACTTTGCCCTTCAGCTCCTCCTGCCTGGAGAGCTGGTGGATTTTCATTATCAGTTCCTGGGCCGGGCGGTCGGCGGGGTGGGCTTTGCCGGCGAATATGAGCTGGACCGGCCTTTCCGGGTTGTTTAAGAGGGAGAGGATCCGGCCCATGTCCCTGAAAATGAGGTCGGCCCTTTTGTATGTGGCAAACCTCCTGGCAAATCCAATGGTCAGGGCGTCGGGGGAGAGGGCGGTCCCGGCTTCGTCGACTCTTGCCGCAGCTTCTTTGTTGTTTTGCCTCTGCCGGGTCAAATGCTTACGCACCGACTCTATCAGGCCCCGCTTTAAGTCCATGTGGACTTCCCAGAGCTCTTCGTCGGGGATGTCATCTACGGCCTTCCAGGTTTCTGCGCTTGAAACCCTCGTTTCCCAACCCTGGCCCAAGTACCGGTCGAACAGTTTTTTAAGCGGCCTGGCCAGCCAGGTCAGTGTGTGAATCCCGTTGGTTACGTGCCTGATGGGCACCTCATCTTCCGGAATGGCGGGCCATATGGAGCTGAAGAGCTTGCGGGTGACGCTGCCGTGGAGTTCGCTTACCCCGTTCCTCCTGCCCGCAACCTTCAATGCCAGCACTGTCATGTTGAACTTGATGTTGTCATCGGACTTAAAGCCCAGCCCCATAAACTGGTGCCTGTTCAATCCCGGCTGGTCCCAGTAAGGGCTTAAGTACTTGTCCACCATCCACTGGGGGAATACGTCGTTGCCTGCGGGAACCGGGGTATGGGTGGTGAAGGATATGCAGGACATTGCCGCTTCCCTTGCGGTGTCAAAATCCAGTCCCTTTTCGGTCATGAGCTTTCTTATGAGCTCAATTCCCAGAAAAGCCGAATGCCCTTCATTCAGATGAAAAGCTGAGGCCTGGAGGTTTAAGACCTCCAGTGCCCTCAGCCCGCCGATGCCCAGCAGAATTTCCTGTTGCAGCCTTACTTCCTGGTCCTCGGTGTAAAGCCTTGAGGTTATTTCCCTGTCCCGGGGGGAGTTCTCCTGGACATCGGAATCCAGGAGATATACGGGAACCCGGCCCACTTTCACTTCCCAAACCCTGGCGCAGACATTCCTGTCAGCCATTTGCACGCATACCATTGCCTGCTTGCCCGACTTATCCAATGCCGGCCTTATTGGAAGGTTTCTTATGTCCAGGCGGCTGTAATGGGCTTCCTGCATTCCTTCGGCATTTATCTGCTGCGTGAAGTAGCCGTAGTTGTAAAAAAGCCCTACTCCAACCAGGGGGACTCCAAGGTCGCTGGCCGACTTGCAGTGGTCGCCGGCCAGGACTCCCAGTCCTCCCGAGTATATGGGAAGGGCTTCGGTAAAGCCGTACTCGGCGGAAAAATAGGCGATTTTTTTGTTTTTTACATCGGGGAAGTTCCGGGAAAACCAAGTGCTTTGAGCGCCCATGTAGGAGTCAAAGAGGTATCCCGCTTCCCGCAGTTTCGCGGCAAAATCCGGGTCCTTTCCCTTTTCTTCAAGTTCTTCCGGGCTGACTTCGTTTAAGAAGCGCACCGGGTTCATCTGGCACTGGAGCCACAGCTCCCTGTCAATGTCGGAAAAGAGTTCCAGGACCTCCGGGTTCCAGGTCCACCACAGGTTATAGGCCAGTTCTTCCAGCTTTTTCAACTTGTTGGCTACCGCTTTTTCTACGGTTATTGTGCCTAACGGATTCATTGCCGCCTCCCCGGACCTATTGCCCTTGGCCCTGCGGCGCCGCGGGCTAAGTTCAAGAATTATCTTTTCCGATAACTTTGCGTTTATACTAAAAGGGCATGGCGAAACCGGGATATTAAGGATAGGGGGCAGGGGAGTGGCATTAATTTCTACTACTAGAATTGCTTAAACAAGCAAAATATAACACTGTGGCAAAAAGATTCTTTTTTTACGGCCTTGCGGGCTGGGGAATTGAGATTATTTGGACGGGCATGGGCTCATTATTATCCGGAGACATTAAGCTGACGGGCAATACAAGCCTTTGGATGTTTTTTATATATGGCCTGGCTGTTTTTCTTGAACCCATCCACGACATTATAAGAAACTGGAGGTGGCCTGTAAGGGGTTTGCTGTGGGTTTTGATCATCTGGGGTATGGAATACGCAGCAGGGCTTTTTATAAAAAACATACTGGGCTTCAGCGTCTGGGAGTACACCAGCGGCATTGCCGTAGACTCCCTTGTAAGGTTGGACTATGGGCCGGCATGGTTTGTGGCCGGACTGGTTTTTGAACGCTTTCACCTGCTCCTGGACTCCTACGGCGTAGCCTAAGTGCACAAGGGGGCGGTTCTTTTGTGCTGTTCCCAACACATAGGGACCCTCCCCCTTGGTTGAGGGACTGACACCTGGCGTTGGAAAAAGAACCTTCCCCCTGTGTTCCCGGTTTGACTGAGCCTTTTAATATGGATAATATATCAATAGGGAGTTGTCTTGCTGTTCCCGGTGTTTTCAAGGCTGGCTTAAAGAGCCCGGCTGCGGATGTTGGTTCAGTTTTCCGGGGAATTGCCGTAGAAGGGGTAAAAAATGAAAGACCGGATGTGGTGCTTAAGACTTTCTTTCAAGGGCAGCAGGGATTTGCGCAGTAACGGAAGCCGGTCCGTATTAAAGGACATTATGGCTTTTTTCGCCTTCCACATCCTTTTTTCAGCTTTGGTGCTCCCTTTGCTGGTTTTTTACGGCCCCTTTGAAAACGTCAAGAGCGCCGTGGTTGGGACTTCCTGGCGCACCTTCAGGCATCAGTACCTGGTGCGTTTTTTCCTGACTGAGGAGGCCATTTTAAAGATAGTTGGGGGCGGTATAAAAGACGGGCAATACCGGGAGATAGAGCCCCTCAGCTTCCCCAAAAACCCTTCGGATAAAATTGAGGTATACGACATTAAGGGCCAGTACTTTTCGGGGAAACTCATGGTGGTCCACGATCCCACCAGGGTAGAAGTGGGCTATTCCAGCCGGATTCCGAAAGCCGGGGAGACCACAAGTGAAATTGCCAGGGCCAGGGGCGCCCTGGCGGCCATCAACGCGGGAGGCTTTGTAGACGAAGGCTGGAGCGGCACAGGAGGGGCCCCTATGGGAGTGATTATCCACGAGGGCAAGGTGGTGTACAACCAGGCCGACAGGGAGGACATAAGACAGGATATAGTGGCCTTCACCCGGGAGGGGATGCTGATCGTGGGCATGCACACCGTGGAAGAGCTTAAGAGTTACGGCGTGAAAGAGGCGGTGAGTTTTGGTCCCCCCCTTATTGTGAACGGTGAGAAGGTGATAAGGGAAGGGGACGGAGGTTGGGGGATAGCCCCCCGGACCGCGATAGGGCAGAGAGAAAACGGGGAAGTGCTGATGCTCGTCATAGACGGGAGGAATCCGGCCTCTTTCGGAGCCACGTTAAGAGAGGTTCAGGACATACTCTATGAAAACGGCGCGGTGAACGCGGCGAACCTGGACGGGGGTTCGTCCACCACCATGTATTACCTGGGGAAGGTAATAAACAAGCCCTCGGACAAGCTGGGGGAAAGGGCCGTTCCCACGGCCTTCCTTGTAATGCCGTGAGGATTTATTGTTCCAGGGGAGTGGTTCCTATATATGCCAGAAGGGTTAAATGGATAGTTTTGTCGCTGCTGCTCCAGTTCCTCCTCCTGTTTATACTGGAGACCGCAGTGCTTAATCAAAAGACGGGAAGAGTAACCCTCTCAAAGCACAGCGAGTCAGGGGGATTGGCGAAGAACACCAGCATCGCAGTTCCCGAAAGCGACGGCGAGGTCAGCTTCTCCTTTAAGGGGTCTTACTTTGCCTATATAAAAGACGGCGCTTTGCACATAAAAGGACTGGACGGGAAGTCAAAAGGGACCCTTTCGGACAGCCAGGGCGGAAGGATAAGTTTTTTCCGCTGGTTTCCCGACCGGAACATGGTCATATACTCTTCCGAAAGGAGTTTAAAAGGCAATCCCTCCATACAGGTTTCCACCTTTGACGTTGACGCCGGTGTTGAGCGCTCCTACCCGCCCATGGAGGGGATTTCCCGGGGCACTTCAGTGGCTGATATCAGGCTGTCGGTCTTGACCAGGATGGCTTATGTGCGCCTTAAAAGCCCGGGAATGGTCCACCGGGTGTACAGGTACAACATCGTGGACGAACTGGAGTATGTGGCGGACCTTGCTCCCCGGGTCCCAATGGAACCGCTGAACCTGAGGGACGGCCTTGTATGCCAGTTGCCGGGAGAACTGGCCGTAATTGCCCCGGGAGAAAAAAAGCGGGTCATTGCCTGTGAAGGGAAGGACATTGTCCTCCTGGGGGTGGACTCGGAAGACCGGATTTACTTAGGGGAGCTGGACAAGGGGAAAGTTCTCTTCGTTGAGCGCATAAGCTCATGGGACAAGGGAAGCGGGGAAAGGGAGAGGTATGAGCTTCCGAAAGCCGCCGATGTAGAAAACATAGGGGTTACAAGGGAAGGCGGGATCTGGCTTTTTGACCCGGACAGCGGGAGCTTCAGCTGTTTGAACGAAAAGAGGGAATATAAAATAAAGGGTGAGCCCATCCAGGCGGCGGATACCTTTTTGGTCTATAAGCACAGGGGAATGCTGACGGTGGAGTTTTTCACCGGTGACGCCGGCAAAGGCCCATGGCCTGAAGCCCTTTAAGCCGGGGCGGCGGGAGTTTGTGAGATCTTTTGGCAGCTGACTGGAGGGTTTAGGAGGAAGATGAAGAAAAGAGGCCTCTGAACGATACACATCGCAACTCCCTGAAAGACGCGGCGGGGGAATTGGTTGAAAGCTTCCGGCCGGGAGGGTATAATAAAAAGCGCGTGGGCCCCGGATGTTTTTGGAAAGCTTGAGACTTTGAGCCGCCTGGCCTGTTTGCTTTCGGCCGCCTGTTTAAGTACTGATAAAAGGGGTAAATTAAAAAGGAACGCAGGGTTTTGCCTTAACGGCGCACAAACCCGGAACTGTTTACCTTTTCGCAGTTTTGGTAAAGAAGGAGGCAATAAAGGAAATGGGAAACGAGAAGGTTGTTGTTTTGACCAAGGAGAATTTCGAAGAAGAGGTGATAAAATCAGAGATACCGGTGCTTGTTGACTTTTGGGCATCCTGGTGCGGTCCCTGCAGGGCGCTGGCGCCTATAATAGACAAGCTGGCGGAAGATTACCATGGCAGGGTAAAGGTGGGGAAGCTGAACGTGGATGACCAGGGAGAAGTGGCAATGAGGTACAGGATTGTGAGCATACCCACCGTAATGATTTTTAAGGGCGGCGAAATGGTAGAGAAGCTCATTGGGGCAAGGCCCTACAGCGAACTGGCTGACAGGGTGGAACAGCACCTGTAAGCCCGGCTCCTCTGTATCGTAATTTCTTGAAGCCCGATAAACTGCCGGCAGAGCAAAAGGTCCGCCGGCCCTTTGGCTCTCTTTTGCCACCTCTTAAAAGCATGGGCTGTGTTAAGGCCTGTAAGGGCACAATTGCCTGTTTTTCCAAAAAGCAGGATTTTTAGAAGCCGTATTGAATATATTGATTATGCGCATGAATCAAATGCTTATGGCGCAAACAGCCCTGTATTTTTCGGGGGGATGGACATGGCGGGTGAGAAGCGCTTCAGGGTGGCCCTGTTCGGTTTTAAAAAACCGGATGTACACACGTATATGGAAAAGCTCTTAAAGGACATAAATGAGAAGTTAAAGGAGAAGGACGAAGAGATTGCCGCCCTGAAAGAACAGAACAGGGAGCTTAAGCTGAAGTATGAAGAGCTTAGCGGAAAGGCCAGCCAGATAGAAGAGGACAGGGCCAGGATAGCCGATGTCCTCATTAAGGCCCAGGAAAAGGCGGCCATGATTATTGAGGAAGCCAGGGCCCAGGCTGCCGAGGAGAGAAGAAGGATTGAGGCATTGATCGAGCAGGAGAGGGAAAAGCTTGTGGACTTAAAGCAGGAGCTCCGGCAGCTGAAGGCCGAGGTGGTGGACACCTTGAGAAGGTATGAAGGACAGCTGAGCGAGATTATACAGGAAGAACAGTATTGATTATCCAGGCCGGATGTGTTAAAATATTCTGCAAAATGAACAGGGCAAAAGGCTATGAACGGGAGTAGTATATATATGAATCTCAAAGCGAGTCAGAGGCTGGTGGAAGTCTGACAGAGGAGTATATAGAAGGCAGCCCCGGAGCCTCTTCTTGAAAAAGGGAAGCATGTGGCTTCCGATGTAGAGAAAGACGCAACCTTCGCGTTATTGAAGGACGGCATAAGCGGCGGAAGACTAAGCTTGGAGGATGGGACGGATTTCCGGCTGCCGGTGCCGGTAGAGTGAGTGCGCTAAAGAGCGCATTAAAAAGGGTGGTACCGCGGATATCTCCTTCGTCCCTTATGCGGGATGAAGGAGTTTTATTTTAATGCTGAAAACTGGCCGGGTAAGCCCGGCGCAAACAAATTCATGAAAGGGAGGTTGCTTATATGGAAGAGATCCTGGAAATCCTGGAGAAGAACAGTAGGGCCACAGCGGAAGAAATAGCGGTCATGCTGGGCAAAGGCGTGGAGGAAGTCAGACAAGCACTCAAGAAGCTGGAAGAAGACAATGTGATAGTGGGCTACAACACCCTCATCAACTGGGAAAAAACAGGGGTTGAGAACGTTACGGCCCTGATAGAGGTAAAGGTGACGCCCCAGCGGGGGGAAGGCTTCGACAAGGTGGCCGAAAGAATATACAGGTATCCCCAGGTTAAGGCCTGTTACCTGATGTCCGGCGGCTTTGACCTTACGGTGATAATTGAGGGCAAGAGCATGAAGGAAGTGGCCCTTTTCGTGGCGGAAAAGCTTGCTCCCCTTGAGTCGGTAGTGAGCACTTCCACCCATTTTGTCCTGAAAAAATACAAGGACAAGGGATTTATTTTCCAGGAGCCTGAGAAAGACAAAAGGGAGGCTTTGGTGCTATGAACATGAGCTCTTTAATTTCCTCAAGGGTACGGAACTTTCCTCCCTCCGGGATAAGAAAGTACTTCGACATGATTAATGAGATGAAGGATGTCATTTCCTTAGGGATCGGCGAACCTGACTTTGTGACCCCCTGGGTCATAAGAGAAGCAGGGATCTACTCCCTTGAAAAGGGCTATACCCATTATTCCAGCAATGCCGGTTTCATTGAGCTGAGGAGGGAGATCGCTGTCTACATGGAGAGGAAGTTCGGCCTGGTTTATGAACCGGAAGACCAGGTCCTGGTAACGGTGGGAGGCAGCGAGGCCATTGATATGGCTCTCAGGGCAATCATTGAGCCCGGGGATGAGGTTGTGGTGACGGAGCCCTGTTTTGTTGCCTATAAAGGCTGCGCCGTCTTTGCGGGAGCAAAACCTGTCATAGTAAACTTAAGGGTGGAAGACGAGTTTAAGCTCACCCCCGAGCTTCTGGAAAAGGCATTGAGCGAAAAGACAAAGGCCGTGGTTCTGGCTTACCCCAACAACCCTACCGGGGCAATTATGGATAGGAGCGACCTTGAGAAAATCGTGCAGCTGCTAAGGGACAGGAACCTGGTGGTAATTTCCGACGAAATATACGCGGAACTGACCTATGAGGGCAAGCACGTGTCCATTGCCAGTTTTCCTGAAATGAAGGATAAGACCATAGTAATAAACGGTTTCTCCAAGGCTTTTGCCATGACCGGCTGGAGGATCGGCTTTGCCTGCGGGCACCCGGAACTGATAGGAGCCATGAAAAAAATACACCAGTACGCCATCATGTGCTCTCCCACCACCGCCCAGTGCGCGGCCATTGAGGCCTTAAGGAGCGGCGACGAAGAAGTGGCCGGCATGGTAAGGGAATACAGCTTGAGAAGAAGGGTAATGGTGGACGGCTTCAGAAAAATGGGCTTGGATTGTTTCCAGCCCCTGGGAGCCTTTTATGTGTTTCCTTCCGTTAAGTCCACGGGCTTAGGTTCCGACGAGTTCTGTGAAAAACTGCTGGTGGAAGAGAAGGTGCTGGTTGTGCCCGGAACCGCTTTCGGAGATTGCGGAGCCGGCTTTATCAGGGCTACTTACGCCAATTCAATGGAAAACATAATGGAAGCCCTTTCGAGAATCAAGAGGTTTGTGGAGAGGCACAGGCCTTAAGGCAAAAGAAGGGGAGGGAGGCGAAGTTTCAGCCTCCCCCCTGGGCCGGCAGGCAGAAAAAAGAAAAGAGGGTGAAAATGTATAAGCTGATTGCCATTGACCTGGATGGTACACTGCTCAATTC
>JAKOSZ010000038.1 GCA_029776555.1 Bacillota bacterium
ATTTCGCCAAGCCTTGTCAGCCTGACGGAAAGAATAGCTATAAACGGGCGGGAAATAGGGCAGGGCGATTTTACCCGGATTATAGAGGATATAAAATCAAAAATTGACGTCATGCTGTCCCGGGGAGTCGGACACCCTACCGAGTTTGAAATAATTACCGCGGCGGCTTTTCAATACTATTATGAAAAGGCCTGCGACCTTGTGGTCCTGGAGGTGGGCCTGGGAGGGCGTTTAGACTCCACCAATGTAATCGAAAGGCCGCTCCTTTCGGTTATAACGCCCATAAGCTGGGACCACATGAATTTTCTGGGCGACACCTTGGAGAAGATTGCCTATGAGAAGGCGGGGATAATAAAGGAGAAAGGCCAAGTCCTTGTATCTCCGCAGCAGGAGAGCGTTCTGGCCGTTTTAAAGGCTGAGGCCGAAAAGAAAAAGGCCTGCCTTCACATGGGGTGTGGTGACGGCGTTAAAATAATCGAATACGGTTTGGACGGACAGGTTTTTGACTATAAAGGCTACAAATCCCTGGAGATTAGACTACTGGGAGACCACCAGGCCGATAACGCTGCCCTGGCGATAGACGCGGCGGAAATACTTAAGGCTGAAGGCATTGCCATTACAGAGGAGAATATAAGGGCCGGCCTTAAAAGGACCCGGTGGCCGGGGAGGATAGAGGTGCTTTCAAAAGCCCCCGTGTTTATTGCCGACGGCGCCCACAACCCTGAAAAGGTGCAGGCGCTTAAAAATGCCCTGCTTAAATATTTCCCCGGGAACAGGAAAACATTTATTATGGGAGTCCTGGCGGACAAGGATTACGAGACCATGGTAAAGGAAATGGCTAGCATGGCTGACAGATTTATTGCCATAACCCCTGCAAGTCCCCGGGCCCTTCCGGCGGAAAAACTGGCAAATTATATAAAATTCTATTGTAAAAATGTATCGGTTAGTGATACAATAGAACATGCAGTAGTAAATAGTTTACAGAACGCCACTTCTGATGATGTCATATGTGCTTTTGGTTCTCTGTCTTTTATTGGTGAAATAAAGGAGATAATAAGCTCCAGGTTTAATAAGAGATGCTGAATCTTGAAAAAAGAATAGCTTGCGATGACTCCCTGGAAGTTGCTTTTTAGCCGCTTCAATCAGAATAAAAGAGCCGTTCCGATATGGGTTCAAGTGAAACGCATGCCCTCCGGGAGGTGGTAACTTGATCAGCTTGAAAGAAGAACTAAAGAGTTTTCCTGCTATCGACCTGGAAAACTTGGAAAGAGAAGGTTTAAACCTTACCGACAGCATTAAAAATTCAATAGTCCTCTACAACAAGGCTATTGAGAGTATTCGCATGGGAAACGAAGACATTGCGATAATCAACCTCAAAAAAGCCGTTGCAATGAATCCCGCTTTTTATGAAGCTGTCAACCTCCTGGGTCTGTGTTATGCGTATATAAAGGAGTACGACAAGGCGGAAGAGGCCTTCAGAAAAGTAATAGCTGCCGAGCACAACAGCATAAAGGCTTTAAGGTACCTTGAGCTTATTGAGGAGAAGAACGGCGGGCTGGCTTTAACCGAGGCCAGGGGCAAGAAAAAGGAGAAAGGCGCGCTGCCGGCCAAAAAGCGGGCCGTAAAGGCCGAAACCCCGGAAAATGAGACAGCCGGCGAGAACAAGGACGGCGGGAAAAGACATGACATGGGGAAGCTGGGGTTTAAACTGTTGAAGTACATCGGGGTGTTCGCGGCAGGAGCGGCCTTCACCTTCCTGTTATACCTGCTTATAGGCGTCTTCCCCGCCGGCGGGAAAGACGGTTTTGAGGATGACAATACGGCGAAAACTCAGGCAACGGAAGAGCAGCAGAGCTTCGAGGAAGAGTATGAAAAGCTGAAGGCCGAGTACGACCAGCTGGATGAGAGGTACAAGAAGCTCCTTGCCGACGCGGATTACAACAGTAACGTGATTTTAATATATGAAGCCCAGGAACTGGCCGGCGCAAAGGAATACGAAAAGGCGGCGGACATGCTTTCACTGCTGGGGACCGCCAGCTTTAAAGAAGAGCATAAGGAAAAGTACGAGAAGCTGGTCAGCGACATCTTGCCCAGGGCGGCCTATGCCCTTGTGGTTGAAGGCGACAGCCTTGTGCGGGCGGGGAAGCACAAAGAGGCTTTGACCAAGCTTGAAAAAGCAAAGGTGTATGACATCAAGCCCCAGTACATGGACAGGATATTGTACAACATAGGCAAGGCCTATGCGGGCTTAAACGACTCCAGGAACGCGGTAGCCGCATTCCAGCAGGTCATTGACAATTATCCAAAAAGCGCCTACGCCGGCTATTCTCGCTCCTGGATTAATAGCCTGACGGCAAAGCCGTAATAAAAAGGAACGGTTTAAGG
>JAKOSZ010000039.1 GCA_029776555.1 Bacillota bacterium
CGCGGCATGAAAGCTTTTGGCATAGTGTAAAATTATTATAGGATAAATAGAGGAAATCGCTCTTTTCGGGATTGTGTAAACTTTAAAACAGGTGGTTGGAGGGAATTAAGAGGAAGAGGAAGAAAAAAGACCTCCAGGGGAAACAAGTCGAAACTCCCTTAAAGGAGTGGAGGTCTATGTTTAAAATTTCGGCAGACAGTGATGACAGTCCATTTCGGCGGGTGTCTTGTAATTCCCATATAGAAATGGTATCATATTAGTTACTACATGACTCCCCTTCAATTTCAAGGCCTATAACCTGGCTGATCTGCTTAGGCTCGCTCATCACGAATCCGGATCTGCCGCTTGATTTTTCAGCCAGCTTGCGCCGGAGCCAAGGCCACAACCCCTAAAACACCTGCTTAAGTTTGTTTTCACTCCTTTGCCGTATCGGAACAAACCCGAAAGAAAGCATCGCAGCGGAAGGCAATTGACATATTATATTGTAGAAAAGCAAGCCATCAGAGCTTGAATCCGGGGAGGTAAATCAGTTGGGTAAAAGGATTGGAATACTGGTATTCATAGTAACCTGCGTCATTATCGCTTCTTCCCTTGCGGCCCTAAGCGGCTGTGACAGAAACTCCGGTAACAGTAAGCAGGCGGCGGAAGCCCCTTCCGAAGAGCTAAAAAGGCTCCTTCCGGAGGGTGACGGTTTCCGCTGGGTATACAGCGGTTTTGCCGAATACGGCCACACAATGGAGTTAAGGTCTGTAATTTCAAAGGACAGCGGCATTTACTACCTGGCGGAAGGGAATGTGTATGACCCTTCCGGCGGAGAAGCGCCGGGAGATTTCAGCCTCAGGATAGAATACGAGATAACAGGCCAGGCCCTGATAATGCGAAAGAACTCGGAAAAAATGATGGACGGCTTTTCGGAGCTTGAGCTGATCCGGCTCCCCCTTAAAGAGGGAACCCGCTGGGAACAAAAGGCGGAACACAAAAGCGGGAAGGCCTATAGCCTGACCTGCAGCATCGAGAAAATAGAAAACCGGCCTGAGGGAAAGGTATACTCGGTCCTGTACAAGGATAAGGACAGCGGCTTCTACGAAAAAAGGCTCATCCAGGAAAACTGGGGTGTGGTCTCCTTTGAAACCGTCTGGGAAAGCGGCGAAGGCCCGGTGACCATAGGCTATGACCTTTACAGGGAGGCGTCGGGCTATTCGGCAGCTTTGGCTCTTAAAGCCTTTCTACCCCCTCTTGACAAGCTCCTTCGCTATTTCGGGCTGGCCGAGTACGGCCATGAGGGGCGGCTTATAAAGATAAGCGAGGACCGGGATAAGGCAGTCTACCAGTTTAACGGGACCTTCCAGGACGGTTCGGGAATACCGGGAGATTTTAAGGTCCAGTATCACTTTGATTACCGGGAAGGCACGGTGCGGGAAAAGGTAATCGAAAATACCCGAAGCGGCAAAAATGAAGTAAATTCAAAGCTGCACGACCTTATCATCCTCAGGCTGCCCCTGGAAGCGGGCAGCTCCTGGCAGCAGGAGATAGTGTTCGACGGCAAAAAAACCACCATGACCGCCGTCATAGTAAGCATAGCATACGAAGGCCAAACCTTTTACAGGCAGATGAGAAGCGGCCCGCCTGTGGTAACCGTCCGCTACATGGTGGAAGATGTCCCCGGCTATTTCGAAAACAGGTACGTGGAAGAAAGGCGCTTTAAAAAGGGATTTGGAATGATAAGCTTCTCCAGCCTGATGGAAGGCGATCCTCCTGAAATCAAGGATTTAAACGACGTGTACCAGGTTGAACAGGCTATAATAAACCACATGTTTGGGTACGGCCTCGACAGGGAAACGGTTTACCAGGAATAAGGACTTAAATCCCGTTAAAGGCGGAGAATTCCCGCTTCTGTCCTGAAAGGCTGAATCCGCAATATTTTAGCCCTCCGGCATTTCCCCGGTATCTTCCGGGGCTTTACGGTCAGGCTCCCCAAAAGACAAACTGCCGGCAGTAAACTTTCACTGACAGTTTACTGCCGGCTTTTTTAAACTTTACCACAAGGTGCTTGCCCGTAAGAACAGCCGGGCGAGCTTATTCATCAAAGGTCCCGTCCCCGAAAAAGCCGCGTTTTGTATAAGTGGTATGGAGCAGCTCGTGGGACTTGTGCCCAAGGGGATGCTCCAGGAACTCTTCATAGAGTTCCTTAATGAAGGGGTTTTCATGGGACTTTCTTATTTTCTTCTGCTCATCTTCCATGTAAATGGCCTCAAGCCGCTTCCTCCTGGTGTAGTCGTCGGTAGGCCGGGGCTGTCCCCCGCCGCTTATACAGCCTCCCGGGCAGCCCATTACCTCAATGAAGTGGTAAGGCGATTCTCCCGAAGCCACCTGCTCCATGAGGCTCTCCGCGCCCTTTAAGCCGCTTGTGACCGCCACCTTCAGGGTCACGCCGTCCAGGAAGGCGTACTCCTCCCTGGGCTTTTCTATCAGGAGTTCCGCCATCTTGATGCGTTCCAGCCCGACAATAGGCTTCACATGCAGCTTCTCAAAAGGCAGCTCCCTGCCGGTTACTATTTCGTATACCGTCCTTATGGCAGCCTCCATTACGCCTCCCGTAACGCCGAAAATGTCAGCCGCCCCGGTGGACATGCCCAGGGGACTGTCAAATTCACCGTCTTCCAGGTTTTTAAAGTCTATGCCGGCTTCTTTGATCATCCGGGCCAGCTCCCTGGTAGTCAGTACGGCGTCTACATTGGGACAGTTGTTATTTTTAAGTTCCGGCCTTGTGATTTCAAACTTCTTTGCGGTGCAGGGCATTATTGAAACCACAAAGATATCCCGGGGGTCTACCCCTATTTTTTCGGCATAGTAGGATTTTACCAGGGCCCCAAGCATCATGTGAGGCGATTTACAGCTGGAGAGGTGATCCAGTTCCTCCGGGTAAGTGTGCTCTATGTATTTTATCCAGCCCGGGCTGCAGCTGGTTATCATGGGCAGCACCGCCGGCTTCCCTGTCAGGGCGTTTTTCAATCTCTGGAGCAGCTCGTTCCCTTCTTCTATTATTGTCAGGTCGGCCGCAAAATTGGTGTCAAACACGTCGTCAAAGCCCAGGCACCTCAATGCCGAAACCATCTTTCCGGTTACAAGGGTTCCCGGTTCAAAACCCAGTTCCTCACCCAAAGCCGCCCTGACGGCCGGAGCTGTCTGTACCACCACCCTTTTACTGCTGTCATGCAAGGCTTCCCATACCAGCTCTATGGAGTCCTTTTCCTGCAGGGCGCCCACGGGGCAAACCATGACACACTGGCCGCACATGACGCAATTCACATCATTCAGGGGCAGTTCGGCGGCAGGGCTTATGACCGTACTAAAACCCCTCTTTTGGGCATTGAGCACTCCAACCCCCTGTATCTCATTGCACACCGTGACGCATCTCCTGCAGAGGACGCATTTTGACATGTCCCTGCTAATGGAGGGGGAACTTGTGTCTACAAGGGACCTGGATTTTTCACCCACAAACCTGTCCTCATCGGCACGGATGAGTTCACCCAACCTTTGAAGCTCGCAGTTCTGATTTCTGGCACATGTGAGGCAGTTCCTGGGATGGTCTGAGAGTATGAGCTCGTAGAGCACTTTTCTCGCTCTTTTAACCCTTTCCGA
>JAKOSZ010000040.1 GCA_029776555.1 Bacillota bacterium
GGTAAGGTGACCCCACTATTTCGCTGTTTAAAGAACATCCAAAATAGCGGATATGTATTTTAGGCAATTACCAGAAGGATGGTTAAAAAGATCGTTTAAAAACCTACAATAACTTGACACTATCGAGGGCATCCTCCTTTTTGATTAATACTCCTGATGTGTGGTAAAATATTTACAGCCGGGGAGAAGTGGTTTTGAAAGAAGAAAAAAAACACTGCCGGTGTGAAGGAAGGTTAATGGTCATGAAAGCAAGGACTTTTAAAAAGATTGCCATAATCGGAACGGGCTTTGTGGGCTCCACCACGGCCTACACCCTGATGATCAGCGGACTGGTGTCGGAACTGGCGCTGGTTGACGTCAATAAGAGCAAGGCTGAAGGAGAAGCCATGGACTTAAACCACGGCATGCCCTTCGTCCGGCCGGTAAAAATATACACCGGCGACTACAAAGACTGCAAAGACGCCGATATAGTAATCATTTCCGCCGGCGCCAACCAGAGACCCGGGGAAACGCGAATCGACCTCATCCATAAAAACGCCTCCATATTCAGGAGCATAATTACCGAGCTTGTAAGGCATAACAATGACTGCATCCTCCTGGTGGTGACAAACCCGGTGGACATCCTGACCTACTTCACCTACAGGCTTTCGGGCTTCCCCAAGAACATGGTCATCGGGTCCGGAACGGTCCTTGACACGGCAAGGTTCAAGTACATGATCGGCAGCCATGTGGGGGTTGACCCCAGGAATATCAACGGTTACATCATCGGAGAGCACGGCGACACCGAAGTGCCCGCCTGGAGCCTCACCGACATAGCCGGAATTTCAATGGAGAAGTACTGTGAGCAGTGCGGCGGCTGCGATGACAGCGCCAAAAAGAGGGACGAGATCTTTTACAATGTCAGAAACGCCGCTTACCAGATAATCGAAAGAAAAGGAGCTACATACTACGCCGTGGCCCTGGCCGTGCGGAGGATAGTCGAGAGCATCGTGAGGAACGAAAACTCCATACTGACGGTTTCAAGCCTTTTGGAAGGCCAGTACGGCTTAAGGGACGTGTGTTTAAGCATTCCCTCCGTGGTCAATTCCAGCGGGGTTGAAAGGGTGTTGGACGTAGAGTTCAGCCAGGAGGAGATTGAGCTTTTAAAGAAGTCGGCGGATACCCTTAAAGAGGTCATAAAGACCCTTGGCATATGAAACAGGGGCTTTCACACCCCTCACCCGAAAAAAAGTAGACTATATCCGTAAAAAAAATACCCAAAAAAAATTTTCATATGTTAATATTATAGTGAGCGCATTACAGTTTTCCCTCCTTAAGACTCCTTTTGACCTTTTCCCGGAGGCGGAAACTTAAGCGCATAAAACATGTCCTCTCGGCAAAGGGGGGATGAGGCCTTCAGCTGATTTCCCGTTTGCGGTTCCATGGCAAATGGAAGAGCCGCAAGTTCCACAGAGGATTTTAAACTTGCGATATGGAGGCTGGTAAATCTTCCAGGCGGTAACCCCGCGGTTTTGATCCCTGATGATTTTCATTTCACAGGTGTCAACCTTAATTAGAACTATTGTAAAGGGAGAAAGATATGAGCGGATCAGCGAGAATATTAAAAAACATTGTTGAGAACGTTGAACAGGTTATCGTAGGTAAGAGGAATTGCATTGAACTTGCCTTGATAGCACTGATTTGCAACGGCCACGTTTTAATCGAAGATGTTCCCGGCGTCGGTAAGACTCTCATGGTTTCATCAATAGCCAGGTCCATAAACGCGTCTTTTAAAAGAATCCAGTTCACGCCGGATATCCTTCCTTCCGACATAACCGGATTTTCCATGTACAATCAAAAGACCGGGGAGTTTGAGTTCAGGCCCGGCTCCATAATGAGCCAGATAATACTTGCCGACGAAATCAACCGCACCTCCCCCAAAACCCAGGCGAGCCTGCTGGAGGTCATGGAAGAAAACCAGGTGACGGTTGACGGAAAGACCTACAAGGTGCCCAGGCCCTTCATGGTACTGGCTACCCAGAACCCGGTGGAGTACATTGGGACCTTCCCTCTCCCCGAGGCACAGCTGGACAGGTTTTTCATGAAAATAACCATAGGCTATCCTTCCCCGGCGGAGGAAAGCCTTATCCTCTCCAGGTTCCAGGATGAAAACCCCTATGACTTCCTGGAGCCCGTAGCTTCCAGCAACGACATCCTCAACCTGCAGAGGGAAGTGCGGAAAATCCATGTGGACAAAAGCCTCAACGGCTATATTGTGGAGCTGGTGGGTCAGACAAGGCGTCACCCGGACGTGGCTCTCGGAGCCAGTCCCAGGGCTTCCCTCGCCCTGTTCAGAGCGTCTCAGGCATGGGCTTTCTACAATGACCGCGACTTTGTTCTGCCCGATGACATCAAAAAAATGGTTAATCCTATCCTGTCCCACAGGATTATAATGAAGCAGGAAGCAAAGCTTAAGAAAATTACCCCGCATGAAATACTCCAGTCCGTTGTCGGAAAAGTAAACGTACCAGTGGTGGATTCGTATGATAAAAAATAGGGTCATCTACCTTACCGCTCTCCTTTTGTCCGTGCTTTTCCTTTATTTTTACGGCGGGAAAGTACCCTACATGTTTTTCTATGTTTTGATACTGCTTCCCCTGGCATCGCTGGTCTATACCCTGATAATCTTTTTAAGGTTCAAATACGTGCATAAAATAGACAAAAAACACGTATTAAAAGGCGAAAAGGCCAACTACGTCTTCGACGTCATAAATGAGGATATAATACTCTATCCCTATATCCGGGTTACCTTCTTCGGGTCCGAGACGATTTTTGCCAACCAGGTTAAGGTGCGCAGCTTTTCCCTGGTGCCTTACAGGAAAACCTCCTTTGCCTTTCAGCTGGAGTGCCGTTACCGCGGGGTCTATTCCATCGGCATAAGGCACATCGAGTTCACCGATTTTCTGGGGATATTCAGATTCAGGTACAAGATAAGGGATTTAAAGGAGATTACCGTTTACCCCAAGATTGTTTACCTGGACAGCTTCCAATTGGACCCCAACTTCATGTCCGAAACCCATGCCACCTTAAACACCAGTTTTGAAGACATGACCACCATGTCGGACTTGAGGAGCTACGCTTACGGAGACAGCATGAAAAGGATCCACTGGAAGCTGAGCGCAAAAATGAACAGGCTGCTGGTTAAAAACTTTCAAAGCACTTCCCAGACCAACGCCACCCTGTTCCTGGACTTAAGAAGCATTCAGCTCCCGGAAGAAATGAGGATTATCGTTGAGGATAAACTGATAGAGGCAGCTGTATCGGTGACCTACTACTGCCTTTCCAACTGGGTACCCGTTGATTTTGTCTACTACAAGGACAGGATTGTGAGCGTAAAAGGCTCTACACCCCTGGACTTTGAAGGCATTTACAGGATCCTTTCCAGCATCAGCTTTGATGAAAAGGTAAGCCTCTGCGACGTAATGGACATCTACCTTAAGGAAAGCATCAGGAACAGCAATATTATACTCTTTACATGCCACCTGGATTACGACCTTTACGACGAGATTTACAAGGCCCAGTTCTCCGGTTATGACGTGAGCCTGATATACGTTTCCTCCGAGGAACTTACCGGCGTGAAAAACCCTGACGCCGATAACATTATAAACTTCCTCCCTGAAATCGGGGTAAAGGCATTTAAACTCGATATAAGCGACGATTTAAAGACCGCTTTGGAGCACTAAAGCCCCTGGAGGCTTTAGGTGAGGAGGGATTTCAAAATGGGGAATAAGCAGAAAATTTTAAGCAGTCTGGTCAACTTGGCACTGGCCGGCGCGATGAGCTTCAACCTGGTCAATGCCCTTCTGACGTCCTTTCAAGGCCGGTACGACTATGCCCTGGCCCTGTTTCTGTCCTTCTTTCTGCTTATCCTCTACTCTTTCCTTCTCTCCCGGAGAATCCCGTTTAAGCTGAGGGTTTTGGCGGTCTTTTCAGTGTTTTTCCTCCAGCTGGTATATTTTATTGTCGTCAATATTACAGGCGGAAAGGGAGGCTTCCTAAGGTGGCTCCTTAACCATTTCGCCGGGAGAGTGGCCAGTAATTTCTGGTACGAGTATTTCATCCTGGTCTTCCTCTGCACGGTCTTTTCCCTCTTTATGTATCTAACGGTCATGAGGAGGGAGCACTTCCTCCTGCCCGTAGCTGCGGGCGCTCTCATTTACTCAGTCCAGTGGATGGCCGGTTTCTTTGTGAGCTACATGGGCTTTTACGCTTTTATTGTCCTGGCGGTGCTGTTTCACTTAAGACAGGTGTACACCAATAACAGCAGGAGGGAGCCCAACAACTACATTTCCCAGTACGCCTTTACCCTGTGGGTGCTGCCCTTAAGTGTGCTTGTCTTTTTGCTGGCTTTGAGGCTTCCCAGCAAAGAGCACCCCATCCAGTGGAAATGGCTGGACGACAAGTTAATTGACCTGTTTAACACCTTCAACAGGTCAGGCTACGAGTACAGGACCATTGAACATTTTTCCCTGAAGGCCATTGGTTTCGGAAGCGAAGACGGCAGGCTGGGCGGAAGTGTCCGGGAAGACCCCACCCCGGTCTTAAACGTAAAAGCCCCAAGGGTTTTCTATCTCAGGGGTGCGGTCAGGGACATTTACACGGGCTACTCCTGGGAAAAAAGCAAGGTGTCCGTCTCCGATGTTATGGAAAACGTCAACACTTTGAAAAGCGATCTGGAAGAGTCCATTAAAGCCATCAAGCTTTTGACAAACGAAGAACATTACGTTGAAAAGTACTTTTCCAGGGATGAGCTTGTGCTAACCTTCAGGTACTTGAAAACC
>JAKOSZ010000041.1 GCA_029776555.1 Bacillota bacterium
CGGAAGTTACGGATAAAGACGGCAAAGTAATCCTGGACAAGAGGAAAACTCCTGGAATAAGGCAAAAGACCGATACCGTCTATGAAGAACAGACCGCTTTTATATTGACCGACATGATGAGAGACACCACGTCATACGGCACCGCATCCTACGTGAAAATCAAAAACTCCAAGGGCCAGTCTATCCCGGTAGCTGCCAAAACGGGTACCTCCAGCTCGGATGTGGACCGCTGGTTTGTGGCCTATACCCCTAAACTGGTAGGCGTTGTATGGTACGGTTACGACAAGAACATAGAAGTTGTGGTAAGCGGCAATAACCCCGCTGCTGTAATATGGCAGTCAGTGATGCAGAAGCACTATTCCACGGTGGACGAGGCCGAAAGTTTCCCTTCGCCTCCCGCCAACGTCGTAAAAAAACACATTTGCATTTACTCGGGAAAACTGGCAGGCGAGCTCTGCGGGCATGACGTGAGAGTGGTAAACGGGCGAACCGTGCAGCCCACCAGGGACGAGTATTTCATAAAGGGAACCGAACCCAGAGAGACCTGCGATGTCCATATGCTGGTGAAGGTGTGCAAGGATTCCACGGAAACCTTCACGGCGGGCACAGGAAGTAAAAAACAGATCCTTTCCAGGAACCGGCTGGCCAGTCCCTACTGTCCGCCGTCTTCCGCAGTGGAAAAAATCCTGGTGAAAAGAAGGGTCCCATTTAGCCCCGAGTATCCCTCAGACCCTTATCCCTTTGACTGGGGATATGAAATGCCGTCGGAATACTGCGATGTTCACACGGGGCCGCCGGATATCTTCACCGGCGAAGACGAACAGCCGGAAGATTGGCCCTCCTGGGAAGATATATTACCTCCCGCCGAACCGGCAGGTGAAGAGGACGAAACACTGTTTCCTAACGGCGAAGATGAAGAATGGCCTTTCAATCTATGGGATTAACACAACCTCTTCGGGCATCAGCACATCCTGGCTCTGCTGGTTTGCCCCGGAGTTAACATCGAAATAGGCTTCCATGATTTCAAGGGCTACGTTGGCCGCGTAATAGCCGAACACTCCCCGTTCTATGATGACGGCTATGGCGATTTCAGGCTTTTCCGCGGGAGCGAAGCATACAAACACTCCGTTGTTGGAGTGTTTTCCTGTTATGGACCAGGGGGTTTCAGCCGTTCCGGTTTTACCCGCAACCCTGATACCGGTTTTCTTTGTAAACTCTTCAAAGACCTTGGCCGCCGTACCTTCGGAGGAGCTGGCAACCTTGACCATGCCTTCAATTACCGCTTCCAGCGTTGACTTTTTAACAGGGATCTGCTCAAATTCTACCGGGGTTTCGTACACTTGGGAACCGTCGTAGCTCTCCCGCCTTTTAATAAGGTGGGGGGTGTATCTTTTCCCGCCGTTGCCGATGGTGCTGATATAATTGCAAAGCTGCAGGGGGGTAAAAAGATTGTAACGCTGCCCTATGGCGGTCATGGCTGTATCAAGCCTGCCCCACGCGCTGTTAGGTTCATACTTCTTTTTCACCTCGCTGTTGGAACGGCTGCCTCTTTCCTCTCCCCCGATATCTATGCCGGTCTTCTCCCCCAATCCAAACATCCTGGCCCAATTGTCAATCTTATCCCCGGTAAGCAAAACGCCCAGTTTGTAGAAAAACACGTTGCAGGACGTGGCCAGAGCATCCGCCAGGTTTATATGCCCATGGCCCCTTGGAAGGATGCCATGACGGTATTCCAGGCAGAAAAGCCGCCACCCGTCCACTTCATAGTAACCGGGGTCCTCCAGGGTGTGATTCTTGGAAGTCAGTACCCCTTCCTCCAGTCCCGCTATGCCGACAAGGGGCTTAAAGGTGGAACCGGGAGGGTAAGTTCCCGCTATTGCCCTGTTCCACTCGGGCATGTCTTCGTTTTCATATAACTCCGCAATGGCCTTTTGGGCTTCCTTGTTATTGGCCCCGGCCAGGAAAATGGAAGGGTCATAACCGGGATAGCTGGCCATGGCCAGTATTTCACCGTTGTTGACGTCCATGGCCACCACGGCCCCTGCGTTGGCATCGCCCAGGTTGCTCTTGCTGTCGTACTTGCCTTTCTCCCTGTCGCGTATGCCATTTATGGTCCTGTCCAGGGATTGGGCAGCCACCTTCTGCAGGTTCATGTCTATGGTAAGTATAATGTTATCCCCGGGAATGGCGGGAATTGAATCCAGTTCCTGGGTAAGCCGTCCCCAGATATCCGTCTCTATCCTCTTTTTGCCGTCGACGCCTCTTAAATACTTCTCCGCCGCCCTTTCAACCCCCGATTTGCCTATAATGTCATTCATGTCGTACTGGCCTTTAAGGTTCTTGTACTCTTCTTCATCTATCAAGCCCACGAAGCCCAGGACATGGGCTACATAACTGGCGTCAATGTACTTCCTTAAAGGCTCCACCCCGGTGGTCACCCCCGGGAACTCCCTGTGCCTCTCTTCCACTTCCGCCACCGTCTTACGGCTCACATCCCTGGCAAGAACCACCGGAGTAACCCTGCCGTAATTGCGGATTTCAAACCTGAAGGCCATTATTTTATAGGCTTCCTCATCGGAATAGGAATCGTCAATACCATATACCGCCTCACTGCACAGGTACCTGAAAACGTCTCCGGCAGTTTTCATGTTTTTCAGGCTGCCTTTTTCAAGACCGAACACGGTCTCAAGCCTGGCCATGGGGTCCTTCTGGTTTTTCAACAGGGGGCCGAAGCCTATGGGATTGAAGGTCAGATACTTGCTCAAAGACCGGTAATAGCTGTCCCCGTTCAGTTCAAAGAGCTTAATGAGCTCCAGGCCCATCTTGTTTAAAGTGTCCTTGTCCTGCCCGGTCTTTACTATCTGCACATAAAAGCCCATCCTGTTTACCGCAATGGGAACGCCGTTTCTGTCCAGAATCTTTCCCCTTGAAGCGGGGATTTCCCTCTCATTCAAAAACCTGCGCTGGGACTCGGCTTCCAGTCTTTC
>JAKOSZ010000042.1 GCA_029776555.1 Bacillota bacterium
CATTACGAATGAGCGCCTTCAGAAGCGCGGATATACTGGCTTCATAGCAGAACTTGCTTAAGAAATTGAACTCTTGTTGAACCGCCGTATACCGAACGGTACGTACGGTGGTGTGGGAGGTCGGCTAATCAAATAATGATTAGCCTCCTACCCGATTATTTAAAGGACGCAGCAGGGCGAGACTTAAGCCCCTTTAAGGCCCCGGTTATCATAAGGCGGAGTTTGGATGAATATTTATTTAAAAACCGGGGTTGTACGGGGGGCAAAATGACAGGCGAAAGACTGCGGAAAAGGTTAATAAAACTGTCCATATACCTGGTGTTTACCGTCCTGTCCATAAGGCTGGGGATTCTCATGGGGGATAAACTGGCAAGCTCAAATGCCAGGGTAATTACCAGGATTCACCCTGAGACCTTTAAAACCTTTTTGAACAGGTCCATTCCCCTGATTGACATGGTGTACAACAGCGGGAGAGTCAGTTCTACACTGGGCGAGGAAATCCGCGGGGCAGTAAAATATTTCCTGGGCTTTGACCTGTCGGACCCCATAACCGTACTCAACGCCCAAACCCCGTCCCTCAAAAGCTACTACCTGGGCAGCTACAGGAAAATTGCCCTGGAGAAGGGAAAAAGCGGGGGAAGCGACAGGAGGGAGGAGCAGGGGGACCCGGGAAAGGGAGAGGATACGGCCCCGCCCGACTCTTCCGGAGGCTATAAGCAGGATGCCAGCGCCATAAGCTGGGACGAGTCGGATGAAGAAAACAGGGAGCGGTCGGAAGAAGGGGTCATTTCCAGCGGGAAAATACAGGTGAACAACCAGACCAAATACCAGATAAGCGACGCATTTATACAGGAGCTTTTAAAAGAGCCCCTCAGCATAAAAATTGACGACAGGGGACCCCAGGTACTCATATACCACACCCATACCAGTGAAGGCTATCTGAGGAAGAAGGAGGATATAGGGAAAAAGGACGTGCCAAGCAGGACGTCGGACAGCAGGTATAATGTTGTAAGGGTTGGGGACGAACTGGCCGAGATTTTGAGGAAGAAGTACGACATTGAGGTTGTACATAACGGGACGGTTCACGACTACGACCACCCGGAGTCTTACAGTAACGCCTTAAACACGGTCAACAGCGTCTTAAAAGGCAATCCCTCCATAAAGGTGGTACTGGACATCCACAGGGACGGACTGGGAGGGGGAGACCAGAAGCTGAGGGTGGTCACAGACATCGGCGGGAAGGAGGCAGCCCGCCTTATGTTTGTTGTGGGCACCGACGGGCACGGGCTCAGCCATCCCAACTGGCGGGAAAACTTAAAGTTTGCCATAAAGCTTCAGCAGAAGCTGAATGAGAAATACCCGGGCTTAATGAAGCCCATATACTTAAGCAGTAACAGGTACAACCAGCATGTGAGGGACGGAGCCCTTATTGTGGAGGTGGGAGGGGACGGCAACACCATCAGTGAGGCGCTGGAAAGCGTTAAATACCTGGCGCAGGCGATAAATGAAGTTTTGCGGAATAATAAGTGAGCGGGAAGTTTTGAGGAATAATAAGCAGGGCCCCATTTGGGAAAAATAATAGGTAACATACCGGTTTTTGTTTTTGGAGAGGTTAAAGATGGGGAGACTGGAAAGATTCAGACAGCTTAGAAGGTTCAAACGCAGAAAAAATCTTGCCCTGCTGTTCTTTTTCATATTTTCCTGTGCCGGTCTTTTAATTTCCGACTATTCAATAAACGCCATAATGAGAAATCAAAAATCCGTCCGAATGGTTACCGTCAGTCTCCAGGACAGGGCCGTTATAAAGCTGGGGCTGTTTGACAAAACCTACATCCTTGACATGTCCCGGGAGACCGAAGCCCTGGGTTTGGTTTTCAAAAGGACAAAAGAGTTGTTCCGTGAAGCCTGGAAGTCTGTGGGCCAGGCGCTGAGGCAGCCGGTTGACGAATTTAACCAGTGATATAAAAACGGGAGGGGGCAGCTGCCCCCTTGATTTATTGAGGGAGGAGGTCACTGTTCAACCGGACAAAGGGTTGTGGTATAATAAGACACTGGCCGATAAATGCTTTAGGGTTAACCGGCAAAGAACATTCAAAACTGACAGCGAAGAGGGTTGTCGAATGGCAAGCGGAAAACAGAAAAGGATAAGGAATTTTTGCATTATCGCCCACATAGACCATGGCAAATCCACATTGGCCGACAGGCTTATAGAAAAGACCGGCGTGCTCTCCGAGAGGGAAATGCAGGAGCAGGTCCTGGACACCATGATAATTGAACGGGAGCGCGGAATCACCATCAAGGCCCAGCCGGTGAGAATGGCCTATAAGAGCCGGGACGGGGAGGAGTACGTGTTAAACCTCATAGACACCCCGGGCCATGTGGACTTTACCTACGAGGTTTCAAGGAGCCTTGCCGCCTGCGAGGGGGCCGTGCTGGTGGTGGACGCTTCCCAGGGGATAGAAGCCCAAACCCTGGCCAACGTCTACCTGGCGCTGGAGCATGGCCTTGAAATCCTGCCGGTAATAAACAAGATTGACCTGCCTTCCGCCCAGCCCGAAAAGGTGAAAAAGGAGCTGGAAGAGGTCATTGGCCTTGATGTCTCAAACACCCCCATGATTTCCGCCAAGAACGGCATTAACATAGACCGGGTTCTGGTGAGCATTATTGAGGCGCTCCCGCCCCCGGAAGGGGACGAAGAAGCCCCTCTAAAGGCCCTCATATTTGATTCCTTTTATGACAGCTATAAGGGCGTAATAGTCTTTGTGAGGGTAAAGGAGGGCAGGGTGAAAGCCGGAGACACCATAATGATGATGAATAACCGCAAGGAGTTCCTCGCCACCGAGGTAGGCTATTTCAGTCCGGGTTTGCTGGTGCCCGGTGAGGAACTCAAGGCCGGTGAGGTGGGCTATATTGCCGCCGGCATAAAAAACGTGCGGGATGCCAGGGTCGGCGACACGGTAACACTGGCAAAAAGGCCTGCCCAAGAGCCCCTGCCGGGCTATAAAAAGATTAACCCCATGGTCTTTTGCGGCATATACCCCGCCGATGGAGCTGAGTATGAGGACCTGAGGGATGCCCTGGAGAAGCTCCACCTCAACGACGCTGCGCTGACATTCGAAGCGGAGACGTCTGCGGCGCTGGGCTTCGGCTTCCGCTGCGGTTTCCTGGGCCTGCTGCACATGGAGGTGGTGCAGGAGAGGCTGGAAATAGAGTACAACCTTGACCTGGTTACCACCGCTCCCAGCGTAGTGTACAAGATTAAAAAGACCAACGGTGAGATACTGAACATAGACAATCCCACCAAAATGCCGCCGCCTGCCGAGATAGAGGCCATCAGTGAGCCTATAGTGGACGCCACCATAGTGAGTCCCAGCGAGTATGTGGGCAATATAATGGAACTGGCCCAGGATCGGCGGGGGGTGTATAAGGGCATGTCATACCTGGACGAGAAGAGGGTTATGCTGTCCTATGAACTGCCCCTGAGCGAGATAATTTATGACTTTTTTGACGCCTTAAAGTCCAGGACCAGGGGGTACGCCTCCCTGGATTACGAGCTTAAGGACTACCGGGAAGCGGACCTTATAAAACTTGACATCATGATAAGCGGGGAAGTGGTGGACGCCCTTTCGGTGATAGTCCACAAGGACAAGGCGTACTCAAAAGCCAGAAAAATGGCAGAGAAACTGAAAGAGTCCATA
>JAKOSZ010000043.1 GCA_029776555.1 Bacillota bacterium
CGGGGCATACAGGTGATCAACGCGGCCATGGGGGGAACCCTCTACCAGGATATTTGCGCCCAGCTTAAAGAGACGGTTCCCCTTAAGCACTCCCAGCAGGCCCCGGTCTGGTATCCGACCCACAGGATTTTTCCTGAGGAAGGCTCCAGGGTCTGGGCATCCTTTGGAGGAAAGGGGGAGGTCTACGTCAATTCATTCCATCACCAGGCGGTAAAGGACGTGGCGCCGTGCTTCAGGGCGACCTCAAGGGCGCCGGACGGCATAGTGGAATCCATTGAGCACAGGTCCAACCGCTTTGCCCTGGGGGTCCAGTGGCATCCCGAGCTGATGTGGAGGCAGGACGCCGCCTTTCTCAACCTCTTTAAAGAGTTTATAAACGCGGCGGGGTGTGATAAAATATAAGCTGTCGCAGGACGCTGCCGGTATTTGCCCGCAGGGAAGGTGCTTTTCCCGGGCTTATTCATTCGGCAGGGCGCTGAAAATATGAAAAGGGGTTGGTTTCTGCTCATGCTGGAAAGTATCAGGATAATAATGGCCTTGTTGGGCATCAAGTCTTTTGGCTGGCTCTTTACGGTCTTCAGGGTGATTGGCATACTGCTGCTCGCCTTTATTGCCATCAAAGTCGGGGCCTTTATTATAAGGAAGGCCCTGGAAAGGCATAAGAGTTTCAAGTACGGGCTGGACAGGAAGAAGGTGGACACCCTTTCCACCCTGCTTGTCAGCCTACTCAAGTACGCTGTGTATATATTGGCCGCGGTGGTCATACTGGCCGACGTGCTGAACCTGAAGTCGGTGCTTGCCGCAGCCAGTATAGGCGGAATTGCCATAGGTTTTGGGGCCCAGAGCCTCATAAAAGACGTCCTGGCGGGCTTTTTCATAGTTCTGGAGGACCAGTATTCGGTGGGGGACACGGTGACGGTGGGCGGTTTAAGCGGTACCGTGGAAAAGATGGAACTGAGGGTGACCAAGCTCCGGAGTCTTAACGGTGACCTCCACATCATTCCCAACGGCGAGATAGTGAAGGTTACAAACCACACCCGGGGCAACAGGGCGGTTATTGTGGACATCCCCCTGGCCTACAATGTGGCCGTGGGAAAAGCTATTGAAACCGCCGAAGCCGTTTGCAGGGAGGTTTCAAAGGAATTCAGCCGGGTGCTGGTAAAGACCCCTTCGGTGCTGGGCATTACGGAAATGGGGAAGGGGAGCTTTACCCTCAGGATATTTGCCATGGCCCTCCCCAACGAGCAGCCGGCGGTTGAAAGGCGGATACGCCTGTTGATCAAGGAGGCCTTTGACCGGGAAGGCATCGAGCTCCGCTAGCTTCAGAATCCTTGATGGAAAAGGCGAAGGGGTGATTAAGATGGCTGAGCCGCACAAGTTCTCCATAGGGGATGTGGTGGAATTGAAGAAGCCCCACCCGTGCGGCAGCAAGCGCTGGGAGGTTGTCAGGGTCGGGGCCGACTTCAGGATAAAGTGCCTGGGATGCCAGCACCAGGTAATGCTCCCCAGGCCCAAATTTGAAAAGAGCGTCAGAAAGGTGATTGAAGGCGATGAGATAACCCCATGAACCAAGGGGACGGTTCTTTTGGTATAAGTCAAAACCAAGTGAAAACCAGGGATATGAAACCAAGGGGGCAGTTCTCCTGGCGCAAACCGATAGCAAGGGGATGGTTCTTCTGCGCGCATCTGCGGAAATGCACAGGAGAACCGTCCCCTTGTGCGCTTCTGCGTTGTTCCTTCAACCAGGGGGCACAAAAAAACATCCCCCTGGTTACCGCAAGAACCGTCCCTCTGGTTAAGAACCGTCCCCCTGGTTATGGGTATTTTTTTGGGGAGGGTTCCACATAATATAATAAGCGTGGGCCTGCGGCGAGTTCATAAAACGCGGCGCATGCGGATTTCCGGATGGGAAGAGGGTGTTTAGCCTTGGAAAAAAAGGAAAGGACGCGCTTCTTAAAAACGCTTCTCTTGATGCTTGCGACCTCTGTCGTAACAGGGGTTTTGGCCTGCGCCGTAACGCTTATGTATGTAGGCGTAAGAGACACAAATCCCTTGCC
>JAKOSZ010000044.1 GCA_029776555.1 Bacillota bacterium
ACCCCAATACGCTGAGTTCATCTAACCGAGGGATTTTACACACACTTGCTGAAGAAAAAATAATCTAAGCGAGGATCATTGTGTTGAGTAGAAGTAATGTTTTTCTTTTCCCCATTGCTTTTTACCAGTGTCTCCAGGACAGCCAACGCTTTTTCCAAATCAAGCTCTGGTCCATCATTTATATTTACTACCCCATATCCCTGTTGAGTGCGCGCACCCAAACCGCCCCATTCGCTGGCAAGTTTAAGTACAAGCGTAATTATTTGAATGACCCCTTCCTTATTAATATCTGAAGGAGTACGATCTATCAGGAGACGTCCACTAGCTTTACTAAAAAGTAAACCTCTTATTTTAAGTCGCCCGCTAGTATTAGGTTTTTCAATCTCATCCTCCCAATAAATCCGGAAAGCCCTCTTTAACCCCGTCGCGCCAAAGATAAGGCAAGCGGGACAGTATTTAGGATCTTTGTCATCACCTTCAACAATAGGGCATCTGTGCTCTGTAGGATCACACGCCTCCCCGCCCAGCCCCCGTACCAGTGCTTCAAACCACCACCGCAGCGATCCAATGATTCCCGTTTCGTGAAGCCGGTCGCACCTATCATTGACACCACCTGTCCAGAGAGGAGTAAGTGTAGTTAATTTAAAACTGACATCCCTGCTCACCAAGACACCCCCTCACCCAAAGAAACCTTTTCCGACCAAGCTATTTCAGCAGCTGAAAAGCACTCTTACAGGATTCGGAGTGAAACAATGTTTATACCCATAAAGAAAGGCCGTTAAACCGGCCAAGACTTTTGGGAGCGGTACGTTTAGGACAAACAGCCTCTTTGTTTTGGACATGCCGGTACTCATTTTTTATTTCTCCACTAATCAGACAATTTCCTGCCTAATAATACATATTTTCCCAAACTCTTCTTATTTTTCATTCCCCTGGGATCTAAAGGGGCTCTGTTTTTGGGGACGAGGTCAGAATTGGTTGAAAGGGGTTATGCAACCAGGGGGACAGGCCAGGTAATTGGGAATGAACACCTGCCTCAGGGTTAAGGCAAATATTTCCGCCAATTATTAGCGCCGAACTAAGCCTATCCCCCTGGTTCTGATTTTAGGGACAGCCTATACCCGTCGCACCCGCAGATTCCCTGGACCTTTACGGGATCATTACTTTACCTTTTAACATAATTGGTCTTTAATTTACCTATAACCTCAATGCGCTCCTCGGCAAGCCTGTCGGCGACCCTGGAAGTGGGAATATTTTCCTCCTTGCTTCTGGTAAATATCTTCAGCAGGATATCGTAAATGGCTTCCGTCTTCATCAGCACCCGTTCGCTTCTTTTTCCGGCATCCTTGAATTCCAGTTCGTCGGCAACCTGGATGAGGCCGCCGGCGTTTATTACGTAGTCGGGGGCGTAGAGGATGCCCCTTTCGTGCAACATCTCGCCGTGCTTGGGCTCCAGGAGCTGGTTATTGGCGGAGCCGGCTATTATCTTACATTTCAGCCGCGGTATGGTATCATCGTTGATGATGCCGCCCCTGGCGCAGGGGGAGAAGATGTCACATTCCACATCGTAGATCTTTTCGGGATCCACCACTTCCACATCGGGGTATTTCTCCTTGACTTTGTTAATGTTATCTTCGCTTATATCACATATTACAACCTGCACATCCTCTTCCTTCAGGTAATCGACCAAAGCCTGCCCTACCTTGCCCACGCCCTGGACGGCAACCTTCCGTCCTTTGAGGGAAGCGCAGCCGAAGGCAGCCTTGGCGGCCGCCTTTATCCCTTTGTAGACGCCGTAGGCGGTGGGCAAAGCGGTATTGCCGCTGCCGCCGAATTCCTCGGGAAGGCCCACCAGGTAATCGGATTCGCGGCTGGCATAAACAAAGTCCTTGCCTGTGGTTCCCAGGTCCGTTCCGGTATAGTACCTGCCCCCCAGCGTCTGGACGAAGCGCCCGAAGGCCCGGAAAAGGGCTTCTGACTTGTCCTTGTTGGGGTCGCCGATGATGACCGATTTGCCGCCGCCGAAATTGCTGTCCGAGACAGCGCACTTGTAGGTCATGCCGGTGGCCAGCCGCATGGCATCCAGCAGGGCCTCGTCCTCGGTTTCATAGGGCCACATGCGGCAGCCGCCCAGGGCAGGCCCCAGGGTTGTATCGTGAATGGCTATGATGGCCTTTAAGCCCGTAGTTTTGTCATAATTGAAAATTATCTGTTCAAACCCGCCCTTCTCCATCTCTTTAAAAATATCAATATTCATGATGAACCCTCCAATCTCAATACTCTCTTCCCGTCCTTTAAGCCAACCCTGCATTCTTGGGTTTCCCGCCAGAGGGGTCAACCACCCACAGAACTCCGGCTCTTGCCCGCTGCTGTTCGCCTGCCCGGGCAGGGCTTTGCTGGTCTCCCTTTACAAGCTGACCACCCCCTCCACTGTCCGGTAACGGGGCCGGCAGGTCTGGGTGTCAAGGACCTGGAGGCGGATTATTGTTATAACATATATTCACCTTTTAGCCATGCCAATCCTCCTATAATTGCGAATTATGTTGTAACTAGAGGTGGAGGGGCATATTGTGCCGGAGAAAATTTCGTTTAGTACAAAAAAAGGACCGGTGGCAAGAACCGGTCCCTGTTTGTAGGGCAATTCTTTGGGGACAGAGGCAGATGAGTTAAGTCCATATAATTGTGTAAAAATGGAGTTTTAGAAAAGGGTTGAGCCACCCTCACCCCTCTGGTTAGAATTAAATTGACAAACCCAAAAAC
>JAKOSZ010000045.1 GCA_029776555.1 Bacillota bacterium
ATAACGAGATCAGGGGAGCCTATTACGCCAACAAGATGAACTAAAGCCTTTGCATCGGGCGGCCCAAAGGCGGGCCCTGTGAAACATCTTCTCTATAAGCTTTGTCAATAAGGTGGGATGGCCTTCCCCTCCGGGCGGTCATCCCACCTTTTCATACAGGTTTTCATCGATTTTTGCAATAAAAGGAGACGGTTCCCCGGTATAATAGAGGATTAACCTGTGCAGCGCCCTTGTACATGCCGTATACAGAAGGGCTTTCTCTTCCTCCCGGCTGTAATCCCCTTCCCCGACTCCCATCACCAGCACGGCGTCAAACTCAAGTCCCTTGGCCAGGTAGGAAGGCATGACCAGCACCCCGGTGGAAAACTTCCCGTCACCCTTGCTGATAAGCCTCAGCCTTACTCTCTCATTCTTACTTAACCACTGGTAGGCGCGCAAGCCGGCATTGGCCGACCTGCATAATACCCCGATGGTCTTAAAACCTTCGGCCGTGAGCTTCCTAATGTCTTCGGCAGCGGCCCGGTACAGCTCTTCTTCGGAGGGTTTTCTGACTACCACGGGCTTCATTCCCTCCCGGTTGAAATACTCGGTGTCGTCCGGGAAAGGGAGCATGTTCCTGCAAAAAGCGGTTATTTCCCTGGTGGAACGGTAACTCTTGCTCAGCTTAACCAGTATCCCGTTTTCTGTTCCCATAAACTCCCTTACCGTCTCATAGCTGCCCATATTCATGTACGGGTTAATGGTCTGGTTGACATCCCCCAGAAGAGTGAAACCGCTGTACGGGAACAGCTGCCTTATTACCCTGTACTGCAGCGGCGTATAATCCTGGGCCTCATCTATAACCACATGCCTTACTGCGGACACCCTTCCCCCATAGCCAAAAGCCCCTTTCAAGGCCATAAGGGGAGCAAGGTCCTCATAGGGAATGTGGTTTCTTAAGAAGCTCTCAACGGTTTGCCGGCAACCCTCCTCCAATCCTTCGGGTATGGGCCCCGTACCTTCCAGCATCCTCGCCAGAAGCCCGGGCGTTTCAAAAAGGCTTATATAGGAAGAAATAACGTCCAGAGAGGTCATTTTCACAATTTTGTCCCTGATTAAACCAAACTCCTCTCTCACGACACTCTGGGCCCGCTGCCTGATTTCTCCCCTGGTCAGGTTCTCATCCCCTTTGGAAATCTCGCTTACCACCTCTTTAAACCTCTTGGTTTCGTAAGGCTCCAGCAGGTAGAAAATCCTCTGCCTCACTTTCTCAAGCCTCTTGCCAAGCTTTAAGTAGGCATAGTCTTTCCTGACGAGCTCCTCTGTCTCTTCCTTTCCTATGACAAGCTTATCCCCGTACACCACGTCTTCAAATTTAACGGCTTCCTCCAGGTATTTTTCATAGTTTTCAAGGGCCCGGGCGAAGGCCTTTGAGGTTTTCAGCTTAACACCCGTTACCCTGGCGCCGTATCCGGGGCTTTGCCGGTTTTCGAGCAGGAACTCCATCAGGTCATTCATGTCTTCCAGGTCATACGCGGGGCCGAAGGACTTCCGGGCAAGCTCCGCGAACGTGGTCTGGCGCATGTTCTCCTCTCCCAGTTCCGGAAGCACTTCGGATATGTAATCACTGAAAATCCTGTTGGGGGAGAACACCAGTATGTTTTCCGCGTTGATGGATTCCTTGTGCCTGTAAAGAAGGTAGGCCACCC
>JAKOSZ010000046.1 GCA_029776555.1 Bacillota bacterium
GAACCGCCGCTTCGTCCACCCCTATTTTCCTTACTTCTTCAACCGCTTCCTCCAGGTTTTCCATATGTACTATCCTGGCGTTGAACATGACACGATTTCTCCTTCTCGCCTTCCCCTCAGGTTATTCCATGAGGCTGGATTTATACAGCTTAACGACGTCTTCTTCCGTAACATTCCATAAGCAATAGCTGGCATTTTTCTGTTTCGCCGCCTGGCTGGCGAAGCTATTCAGTTCCTCTTCCGTCAGTTCAACCCTTGTGCCCATGAGCCTGTCAATAATCCCCTTAAACTCGTCGGCGTCGGAAATCTTCAGCCTTTCATACACCTTTTTTACCCTGTCCCCGGCACCGGCAAGGTTAAACTTAAGGTATTCCGCCATCAGGAGCCCGTTGGCCCTCCCATGGGGAAGCCCTTTATAATAGGTGAGGGAGTAGCCCATGCTGTGGACAACGGTGGTCCCGGTATGGGAAATCACCATCCCCGCCACCATGGCCATGTAGAGAAGCTTATCCCTGAGCTTAAGGGTAAGGTTTTTCCCAAGCAGGTCACTGAGGCAGTCGCCGAATATGGATATGGCTTCCAATGCCAGGACGTCGGTTACGGGCGTGCTCCTCCTGTTCAGGTAGCCCTCCACAGCGTGGGATAAGGCGTCCACCGCCGTGTCCACCGTCACATTGTACGGAAGGCTTTCCGTGTACCTGGGGTCCAGCAGGGCGAGTTTGGGGAAGGTGTTCGCGTTGCCGAAGCTCATCTTTGTCCCCAGGTCCTTCCGGGTCAGGACCGAGTAGGGGGTGATTTCGCTGCCGGTCCCCGCGGTGGTGGGTATGGCCGCAATGGGGAGGGGCTTTTTCTCAAATGTGTTTTTAAACAGGTCAACGGGAGGAATAGGGTTTACCGCCAGGACGGCCACCGCCTTGGCCGCGTCCAGGGGGGAGCCTCCCCCGATGCCTATGACAAAATCCGCCCCGAACTGAAAAGCCTTTTCCCCGGCGTCACTGACGTTCTCAAGGCTCGGGTTGTTCTCTATCCCGTCGTAGACGCAGTAACTTATATTTAAGGCTTTAAGCACGCCTATGACCTCGTCTAAGGCCCCGCTCTTCTTGCCGGAAGTTTTCCCGGTAACAATAAAGGCCTTATCACCGAAGCTTTTTAACTCACCGGCGTTTTCCGCCAGGCATCCCCGGCCGAATATGGCCTTAGTGCCAATAAAGAACCTGAACTCCATTTCCGCACCTCCATATTAAACCAGGCTGACAACAGCGGCAGATTTCTCTCCCCGCTACCTTCTGTTTATCAGCGCCATTACCTCCGCCCTGGTCCTGGCATCGGTCCTGATATTTCCCCTTAAGGCCGAAGTCACCGTCTTTGAACCCGGCTTCTTTACACCCCTCATGGTCATGCACAGGTGCTCCGCTTCAATCA
This sequence comes from Bacillota bacterium, assembly GCA_029776555.1. GTDB lineage: Bacteria > Bacillota > Clostridia > Acetivibrionales > JAKOSZ01 > JAKOSZ01. Next base: position 1,423 of record JAKOSZ010000046.1, read on the forward strand.
CCACCGCCACCCCTAAAGGGTTAAGGGTTTCCATTATGGTGTCGGCCACTTCGCTGGTAAGCCTCTCCTGCAGCTGAGGCTTTTTGGCAAGGGTATCCACAACCCTGGCCACCTTGCTTAATCCCATTATTTTCCCTTTCTTGGGGATATACACTACGTGAGCCACGCCTATAAAGGGCAGGAGGTGGTGTTCGCATACCGAGTAGAGGGGTATGTCTTTTACCATGATCATCTCTTCATGGTTTTCTTCCTGGAAAACCTTGATGTCTGCTCTTGGGTCCTTATTCAGTCCGGCAAATATTTCCTCATACATGTCGGCCACTCTGTTAGGTGTTTCCTGCAAGCCTTCCCGGTCGGGGTCTTCCCCGATGGCTGTCAGTATTTCTCTAACAGCCGCCTTTATTCGTTCCTTGTCCATTACACCAAAGACCTCACTCGTCAATCTGTTTTTTGACACCGTCCCGCCAAAACCGCCGGCAGGGTAGAAGCAAAAATCGCTTCTCCACTTTCCGGACAGCCGGCAAAATTCCGGGACAGTATCTATTAAGTTATTATAAAACAAGTATGGTATTTAGTAAAATAATAGTGGGAGAAGTATGTAATTTCCCCCTGCTCCCTTCCCGGAGGAAGGAAGCAGGGGGAAGGGGGAATATTTCCGTCCCGGCGGGCTTTGCTACAGCCCTCCCGCCATTTTTTCCCTTCTCCTCTTGTTCCTGACCTTGTTCTTATATTCGGCTATAAGCCTGACCGCCGGTTCAAACTCTTCATACAGCATGACTATGAGATCCCCCGGCAATGCGTTAAGCAACGCCTCCTCCAAGGCCTCCAGCTCGGAAAGCACGATTTTCACACTGTTTTCCTTCAAACCGGCGGAAATAACCGAATTATAGAGGAGACCAGCTATCTCCCCCGGTTTCCTTCCCCTTAACTCCCTGTCTTCCTTGACGTATATCCTGTTAAACACCCTGCCGGACATTTCTCCGATTTCTTTCACGCTGCGGTCCATCCGGTCCCCGGGCACGCCGATTATCCCCACCAGGCGCCTGGCCCCGTACCTCTTCACGAAATCCAGGACGGCGCTGTAGCCTGCGGCGTTATGCCCGTAGTCCAGCATGACGTCAAAATCTCCCATCCTGAAGAAGTTGAACCTTCCCGGATTGGTCTTAACGTCGGGATTAAAACTTTTAAGCCCTATTCGGATTATATTGAGGGGTACCCCCAGGGCATACAGGGCTGCCGCGGCGGAAAGGGAATTCTCCACGTTGCACTCCAGCATGCCGTTAAAGGTTATGGGTACCTGGCTAAGCCTTAAAATGTGCATTTCCGTACGGTCATGTATGCATATGAAGCCGTCTTTTACATAGACGGCCTTTCCGCCGCCTGTCATGTGTTTTAAGAGCAGCGGGTTATTGCTCCTTTTGGAGAAGAGCACTATGTTCCCCGAAGCCCTTTCCATGAGGTAGCCGGCCGTGTCGTCATCGGCGTTTATTACCGAATGCCCGTCGGGTTTCACCGCCTCCAGGACCAGGGATTTGACAAAGGCCAGGTCCTCAATGGAGTTAAGACCGTCAAGGCCCAGATGGTCATCGCTGATGTTTACCACCACGCCCACGTCGGCCATGTCATAGCCCAGGCCCCGCCGCACGATGCCGCCCCGGGCGGTTTCAAGCACGGCCGCTTCCACTTCCCTGTTGGAGAGTACTATCCTGGCGCTGGTGGGGCCGGTGTTGTCCCCTTCCTGTATGCACCGGCTGCCGATAAAAATGCCGCTGGTAGACGTCATCCCCACTTTCCTGCCGGTGAAGGCAAGGGTGTGCCTGATAAGCCTCACGGTAGTGGTTTTGCCGTTGGTGCCGGTGACGGAAACGATGGGTATCCGGGAAGGGCAGCCCGGGGGAAACAGGTGCTCCACTATATCCCTGGCCACATTCCGGGGCTTGCCCTCGCTGGGGAAAAGGTGCATCCTGAGCCCCGGGCAGGCGTTTAACTCGATTACCGCCCCGTTGGGCCAGCCGATGGGTCGTGAAATGTCTTCGGCGGTTATGTCAACCCCTGCTATATCGAGCCCCACTGCCTTTGCCGCTTTTACCGCCAGGTCGGCGTTAAAGGGGTGGACCTCCCCGGTGCAGTCCCTGGCGGTGCCCCCGGTGCTCAAGTTCCCGTTTTCCCTCAGCTTAACCAGCTGGCCCTTTTCCGGCACGGATTCCTCCGTATATCCCTGCCTTGCCAGGACTTTTTTGGCCATCTCGTCCAACCTTATTTTAGTCAGCGGCTTTTCATGGTTTTCTCCCCTCAGGGAATCCCGGTTGGCAAGCTCCACCAGCTCCTTCACCGAGTGCAGGCCGTCGCCTGTCACACAGGGCGGGCGCCTTTCGGCAGCGGCAACGACCCTGTCCCCCACCACCAGGAGGCGGTAGTCCTTACCCTCCACGTACTTTTCAACAATTACGCCGACGCTGTGCTTCCGAGCTTCCCTGAAGGCTTCCCTCACCTCTTCCTCTCCCCGGATGTCAAGGGTGACCCCTTTCCCCTGGTTGGCGTCACAGGGTTTTACCACCACCGGGTAACCGATTTCTCCGGCCAGGACAAGGGCCGAGTCCTCAGTGTAGGCCACATCCCCGCAGGGCACGGGAATCCTGTTGTCCTTAAGGATTTGCTTGGTCAGATGCTTATCCCCTGCGGCATCCACCGCTACGCAGCTGGGAGAGTCGGTCAGGGAGGCCTCAACCAGCCTTGCGTACTTCCCGTATCCCAGCTGCATTATGCTGCCGCTGCCCAGCCTTATCACAGGTATTCCAAGCTTCAAGGCCTCCTGGTATATGGCTTTGGAGCTGGGCCCGAGTTCCGTCTCCACCGCAACCCTCTTTAGCTCTTCCAGCAGGGACGCCAGGTTGATTTCTTTCCCTGAAACCAGGCTGCTCACTATTTCCACCGCCGCCCTTCCGCACTCCAGGCCGCATTTTTCGCTGCCGTATTCGTAAACCACGCTGTAGATGCTGGGTTCTTCTTTTATCCGCGCCTTTCCGAAAGAGACGTCATAGCCCAGGATGTTCTGGAGCTCCAGCGCCAGGTGTTCCGTCACATGGGCGGCGTAGGTTCCCCCTTTTAGCCTTTCAACAAATCCCCCCTCATAGCCCAGGGAGCAGCAGTGTTTCAAAAGCCCGGGGAATAGGCTCAAAAGCTTTTCGTTAAAACCCTCTATCCGGTTGGTGGGTTTTAAATACAGGTCTCCTATGTCCACTTCCATTTTTATTACCGGCCGATGGCAGTAAATATTTCTGTTTGTAAGAACTGTTAAGCTATGAATAAGCACCTTTTTTCCTCCTAATGGATTCTGTCCCGAAGCCTTTCGGCAACGTGCAGGAACCCGTGATTTATAAAACCATAGGACCTAAATATAAGTACTGTTTCTCAGCGCAAGCACAAAACCTCCCTGCTTTTCATATCAAACCCGTAGCCTTTGGGAAGAACATGAAGGGTTACGCCGGTTATGGCCAGGATCTCGTCGGGCTTAAGCTCCGAAACATTGGAAGTTCTTATCGTCTTCCCATCAATGACCGTCACGGCGTTGGTACCGAGTACACTGAAATGGGCGTCGGGGAAAACTTCTATGGCGGTGTCTTCATCTATGCCAATACCCAGCATGAAGGGATTCTGGGCCACTCCGCAGAGCAGCCTGCCCAGCCTGCCCCGCTGGTCAAAGTGCTGGTCAATAATGGCCTCCTCCAAAAGCCCCAGGCCGGGCGCCATTTTAAGAGTACACTTCCTGGCCGGGTCATTGTCACTGCCGTCCACTATCATGGTGCTGCTCATGGCCGAGGCACCGGCGCTGGTACCGGCAATGGCGGCGCCGGCGGCGAAAGCTTCGTGGAGGGCTCGGTAGACTTCCGTCCCACCCAGGATGCTGGTAATCCTGAGCTGGTCACCTCCTGTGAAGAAAACGCCGGTGGATTCCCGCAGTTTTTTTACGTTGGCAGGGTCATTGGCCTCATCCCTTGAGTCTATGTTAAGCACTTCTATTTCCTTTATACCAAGCCTCTCAAAGGCCTTCCTGTATTCCCTTCCCACTGCCTCCGGCCTTTCCGTGGCTGTTGTGAGTATGACAAGTCTTGCGTCTTTTCCGCCGGACACAGCCGCGATGCGCTTTAGTATTTCGCTTTCGCCGAACTTGTCTTCGGCTCCCCCGACAATTACCAGGCTACCTTTCATCTTTCCTCCGATTTCGCATCCTTTTCGTTTCTTTGCCGCTCTCCTAAGTCCACCGTCAAAAAGCTTTTAACGGCCGGGGTAACAGGTTTCAGGGCCGCTTTCGGTTACCGGAAGAAATCTGCCAGGTTCTCCTGTAATATGAGCCCGGTTCCCATGAAAATTACGCTGAACACTATAAGCATTATCCCCGCCCGTCCGCCGTCCCTGGCGGCCAGAATACCCATCACCATCCCCAGGGGGCCGAACATAAGGGGGAAGGCAAAGATGGAGGTCACCGCCGACAGCCAGCCAACGGCCAGGAGCAGAAAATTGCTCTTCTTAAGTCCGATACCCTTCTTGCTATCAGCTTCCATATACACCACCTTCATTATTATTTTCCCAAGCTATGAGAGGTATTCATTTATAAAAAAGCCCCGCCTTTGGCTTCAGGGCTTTCGGTCTTTGCTTCCCGGCCAATTGCCTGAACCCCTATTCCCGGGCCGCGGCGCCGTTTTCAAAAAGCAGCCGCCCCCTGGCAAAAACCTTTTTTATCTCCAGGCTGCTCCCATCCAGCACTAAAATATCCGCGTCGCTGCCTGGGGCCAGGTACCCCTTCCCGGGGCTTAGTTTGAGCACGTCGGCCACATTGGACGTCACGGTTCTTATTGCGATCTCCGGGCCTATTTTCCCGTCCAGCATGCACTTCCTTATGTCATCGGCAAGGGCTGCCACTTTCCCCCCCAGCCCATTGCCCTCAGCGGCGTGCACGCTTCCGTTCCCGTCGGAACTCACGGTGACTTTCTTTAAGTCCACCCCGGCGCTGACCAGTATAGCCAGTGCTTCCCGGACGCTTATGCCCTTTCCCGAAGACATGCCGGCGGTAAGGTCAATGTTCCCTCCGGAAACGGCGTACTCCAGCGCCTGCCCGAAAAGCCTTTTGTTCCTGTTTACGTGGGTGGGAACAAACATTTCCACGGGCAGGTCCGATTCGCCCAAAAGCCGTTTTAAAACGTCAAGGCCTTCCCTGCCGTCTCCCACATGGATGTGCATTACACCGGCCTTCCCGCCTATCATGCCCCCCAGGCGGGTCTGGGAGGCCAGGGCCCTTATAAGCTCCAGGGAAGGATGGGAGGACCTGTAGTCGGCAATGGCCACTTCTCCCACCCCGATTACCTTGTCCACAAACACCAGGTCGCTTTCGGGTTTCCCGGTGAGGGTAGACGTGGGTATGCCGTAGCTGCCGGTGTAAATATAGGTGGTGAGCCCCTGGGCCTCCAGGGCCATGGCCTTGGCCATGAGGCCCGCCACGCTCCTGGTTATGCCGTCGGTCCCCAGGATTCCCACCACCGTAGTGACCCCGGCGGATACGATATCCTCAAGCCCTATTTCCGGAATCCTGCTGGCAGGGCCCTCCTCTCCCCCACCGCCGGTTATGTGCACGTGCTGGTCGATGAAAGCGGGGCAGATGATGGAGCCCTTTAAGTCAAAGACCTCCATGCCACTTACCAGGTTTCCGGGAATGCTGTCCTCAATCAGGCATATGGTCCCAAAGGATATGAGCAGGTCCTTTTTGCCTAAATAGGCCGGCGCAAAGCATTCTGCTCCCTTAAGCAGTTTCAGCATGGCAGCAACCCCCAAAAAAGTTATAGTATATTTATTTGCCAAAGCCGTGTTTTCAATTCATGGCGCAATCAGGCCGGCACAAGGGGCACAAGGGGACGGTTCTTTTGTGCGCTTCTGCAGACGGACCGGGTAATTAAAGCCAGGAGTTTTTGTAAACAGGTGATGGTTCGGACTGCTGAAAAAAATGCCCTTTTAAAAGTCAATGAAGCTATGCAGGTGTGGAAATGGCTGTGGTTTCACCCGTAAATGGATAGCTTTTAGAAAGTCAATGAACTATGCAGGTTTTGAAGCTGAATTCCCAAGAAAAAATTACTTTTTCATCAGTCTCGGATGCTTCTTGTGTCCTATAAATCCGGCCGGTTTTTCGAAGTTTAACAAAGCGGAGATTAAGGGTTTTTATTCAAACGCATTGATAAACTTTGGCTTGTCTGTTACACTATTAAATAGCGCAAATTTATCAGGAAGCTTAAGCAGGTCTGGCCTGCGTATCTTCCTGATAATTCCTTTTGTGCTTCTAACATTGCAGTTCAGTGGAAGTTGCGGTTTTAACACTATTTTTGGCAAAGGGTGGTCAAAAGTGGCAGTAGATTTTAACAACCTCACGTCAAAGCAAAAGAAGGTGTACTTAGCCATCGAGTCTTTCATTAAAGAGAGGGGAATC
>JAKOSZ010000047.1 GCA_029776555.1 Bacillota bacterium
CCATGATAAGTATTTTCGGGTGGTGAAGAAGGGCCGCGGCAATGTTTATCCTCCTCTTCATCCCGCCGGAATACCTGTCTATCCTGTCCTTTGCCCTTTTGGTAAGCCCGGCTATCTCAAGGGCTTCGTCCACTCTCTCTTTCAGCTGCTTTCCGCCCAGTCCGTACATGCGGCCCCAGAACATCAGGTTCTCCCTGGCGGTAAGCGACGGGTAGAGGGCTATTTCCTGCGGTACCAGCCCCATGAGCTCTTTGACCTGCTTCTGATGGGATTTAAGGTCATGGCCCCCTATGCGGATTTCTCCGCTGTCAGGTTTTAACAGGGTGGTCAGCATGGAAATCAGGGTGGACTTTCCCGCCCCGTTGGGCCCCAGGAGCCCGAAAATCTCCCCTTCGTAAACCTGGAAACTCACCATGTCGACGGCTTTGAGGTTGCCGAATCTCTTGCTTAAATCCTTTACTTCAATACAACAGTTCATTGAAAGCCCTCCGGATAAAAGGATTGATTTTTAAAGCTATGTGCCGGTGAGAAAGTTTACGGCATGGCAAGTTAGACGGCGCATCTTTCAGCAAAACGGAAAGGGACAATCTTTACGACCTCACCACGGGACATAAAACACGCGCTTACCAAACACATAACCCCTTAACCATCTTAAATAATTAATGAATATTTATTATAAAAATTATATCATAATGCTCTCAAAAACCAATAAAATTTGATTGACATCCGGCAAAAGGGGTATTAATATATTAATACTATATTAATCTTATATGATTACTAATATTAATTCTGCGCGGAGGAGATGCTATGCCAAGGATTGCCAAAAGCCTTACCGACCTTATTGGAAACACGCCCTTGCTGGAGTTGTCCAACTACTGCAGGAACAACGGGCTCGAAGCGAGAATAATCGCAAAGCTTGAATACTTTAACCCCGCCTCCAGCGTTAAGGACAGGATCGGCTACGCGATGATCAGGGACGCTGAAGAAAAAGGCCTCATCGGGAAGGACACTGTCATAATTGAACCCACCAGCGGCAATACCGGGATAGCCCTGGCCTTTGTGGCGGCTGCCAGGGCCTACAGGTTAATACTCACAATGCCCGAAACCATGAGCTTAGAAAGGCGCAACCTGCTTAAAGCCCTCGGAGCGGAGCTGGTATTGACTCCCGGCACCGAAGGGATGAAGGGGGCTGTTAAAAAGGCGGAGGAGCTGGCCAAGGAAATCCCCAACTCTTTTATACCCCAGCAGTTTGAAAACCCCGCAAACCCTGAAATACACCGTAAAACCACCGCGGAGGAAATCTGGAGAGACACGGAAGGCGATGTGGACATATTCGTGGCAGGTGTAGGAACCGGCGGCACCATCACAGGAGTGGGTGAAGTACTGAAGCAGAGAAAGCCCGATGTAAAGGTTGTGGCAGTGGAGCCCGACGATTCCCCGGTGCTTTCGGGAGGGAAACCCGGGCTGCACAAAATCCAGGGGATCGGCGCGGGCTTCGTTCCAAAGGTCCTTAACATGGACATCGTTGATGAGGTCTTCCGGGTGAAAAACGACGAAGCCTTTGAAACTTCAAGGAAACTTGCCAGGACGGAAGGCCTGCTGGTAGGGATATCCTCCGGTGCTGCCGTCTTTGCCGCGACCATGATAGCAAAAAGGCCCGAAAACAAGGGGAAAAACCTGGTGGTAATCCTCCCGGATACGGGCGAGCGCTATCTCTCCACCACGCTCTTTCAGGACAATTGACCCCCACCCGTGGATACGGGTTTTATGCCGGGGCCTCTGGCCCCGGCTCCCTGCATTCAACCTGTTTGTAAGGCGGCAGGCTGCCGTTTAGGCCGTGGCGGGCGCTTAAAACCCAGAGGGCCCGCTGCGGAAAAACGCCCCGGGATATTGACAAGAGTTCATTCTTGGTTTAATCTATTCATCAACTAATGCTTCGGCAAACTGCCGATTGAACATCATTTTGCCGTATAATTTTTTGGGGGTAGAGCATTTATGCCGATTAAAATACCTGACAACCTGCCGGCGGTGGAAATACTGACCAATGAAAACATTTTCGTTATGACCGAACACAGGGCTATACACCAGGATATAAGGCCTCTTAAAATAGCCATACTAAACCTCATGCCCACGAAAATTGAAACGGAAACTCAGCTGCTGCGCCTGATAGGTAATACTCCCCTTCAGGTTGACGTAACCTTTTTGCACCCAAAAAGCCATAGGTCAAAGAATACCCCCGAAAGCCACCTGGCAACCTTCTATACCACCTACTGCGACGTGAAAACCGAGAAATTTGACGGGTTGATCATCACCGGGGCACCGGTGGAACATCTGCCCTTTGAGGAAGTGGATTACTGGAGTGAGCTTAAGGAAATAATGGAGTGGAGCCGCCGGAACGTGTTTTCCACCCTGCACATTTGCTGGGGCGCCCAGGCGGGGCTTTATTACCACTATGGAATACCTAAATACCCCCTCCCCAGGAAGGTCTTTGGGGTTTTTCCCCACAGGGTGAGCAAGAAAAACGTAAAGCTCTTAAGAGGCTTTGACGACGTGTTCTATGTTCCTCACTCCCGCCACACCGAAATAAGAAAGGAAGACATACTGAAAGTTTCGGAGCTGGAAATACTGTCGGAGTCGGAGGAAGCAGGGGTCTACATTGTGGCATCGAAAAACGGGCGCCAGATTTTTGTCACCGG
>JAKOSZ010000048.1 GCA_029776555.1 Bacillota bacterium
AGCCTCCGGATCCATTAGGCCTCCGTGGGTGTTAAGAAAGGCCTGCTGCTCCACCGGGTCTATGATTGCGTTATAATGCGCGTGATGTTCAGCATCCGACAAGGGGCAGGGTACACTGTGGGGAGGCCAGTTTCCGTTTTCCTCCGGGCTTCCATGAACTTCAAAGTACTGCACCAGGGCATTCTGGGCAGCTTCATACTGCTCCAGCAAGCCTCCGCTGCCGTAATACTGGTCATAGGCTACCTGGTAGTAGGGCGGGTAGACTCCTTCGCTTCCTGTTGCAGGGTCCGCAGCCACGTAATTGGGCTCCGTCACCGCCGGAATATTTGTGTCATTGATGTAAAAGGACGTGTTCCACTGCCAGGCTACGGTGATGGTAACCTCGTCGGTACTGCCCGGGGGAAAAACCGGCGTCCCTTCAAAAATACTGAAATAGCCCTCTTCGTCAAACTCTATGTCCTTTGGCCTGAACCAGCCGGTATCATAGTACGGGGACGTTTCATCGTAGGGAGAGAAAATTGTAGGAACTTCGCCGGTCGCTCCTTCGTTCAATTTAGCGGTGATTTTAAAAATAAAGGGCACGAAAACATCCTTGCCCGATTCCCCGGCTATGATCGCCTTAATCTCCTCAGTTGTCAGCTGCAGCAGGTCCGCCACGTCCATTTCCACATCGTAGGCTATGGCCACGTCGGAACCACCGCCCCTGAAGGTAAAGGACTTTTCGCCGTAGTCCATGGGCTGGACAGACTTTGAGTCAAACAAGTTGAAGGTAAAACCCTTATTGTAAAACTCACCCGGGGTGTCGTCTTCGCCCCTGGCGCCCATGTTCCAGACAGCAATTAAGGCCCTGTCCCCGCCGGAAAACTGGTCAGTGTATCTTGCCATTGTGGAGGACAATAGGGTTGAAGTAATCACCACGGCAAGAAAAAGCAACACAATTAATCTTCTGAGCTCCATAGACCATCACTTACTCTTTCGCGTTCTTTTGCGCCGTTTTCTCCGGTAAAGGTCCCCGCCGTAGACGCTCAAGATCAGCAATGCACCCAGCAGCACCATACCCTGGGGTTTTTTGAGAAAAACTATGGCCAGACCGATTTTGGGGATGCGAAGGATCACTTTTCCCTCAAACTTGTCGGCTGTCAAGGATTCGTCAGCAATATTGTTGTTGTCGCCCTTCAAGGTAAATAGGCCGTTTTCCTCGCTGACTATACGGTGGGTAAAGACGTTACTGCCTGACAAGTAAGTGACCACATCGCCGGGCCTGTATTTGTCCGCCGCCTGTTCACGGATAATGACCAGATCACCGGGGTAAATGGCAGGCTCCATTGAGCCAGATAAAACAATCAGGGGTGAAAAACCCAAAAACTTTGGTACCGGATTACGGGTTACCGCTTTATTGATACCGAGATAGAAATTGACCAGGATCAGCAGTGCTAAAAAACCCAGGGGCAAGTATTTTAGCCAACCCGCCATGTTTCTTATCACTCTGGTAGTCATATTGGTTTATAGCCTCCCCTTACATGGCTTGAGCTGTAACTTTGATCATCAAAGTGTACGAATAGTCGGGGTTACCGGCATAGGCGGCGAAGTCATTATCGTTGGGTCCTTCCTGCCAGTGCCACTCCAGGGTATATTCCACATCCCTGCCCCCTGCCACCACCGCGTCATCCTGGTAGAGCTCGGAGAGCGCACACCAGGTCGTTTCGTTTCCCGCAACATACACACCATCGGCTTTGAGGCGGAAACGCATGGGAATCTCCAGCGGGTCGGGAAGCGTGTCCCTCGCGATAAACTCCAGATCATAAAGGGACGGGTACCTGTTGCCTGTGTTGTCAACCGTGAACTGGTAGGTTCCGCTCATACCCGGAGCGATGCGCTTGCTGGAACCGAAGATATTGACCTTTGCCGTGCTGCCTGTACCATAGGATGTGCGCGTCGCCGTGTCCAGAACGTCAAAAT
>JAKOSZ010000049.1 GCA_029776555.1 Bacillota bacterium
ACGGGCATTATGAAGTATAGGAAAATAGACATAAGCGATGAGGTTGTAATTGAACTGAACCAGAAGCTGGGAAGCAGCCGCGAAGCGGACTTATGGGGCAGTGAGCTGTCATATGCGCTGATGCCTGCGTTCGTGCAGTATTTCCCGGAAGACAACGGTTGACCGTGGTTGGGAGAAGTGATAATGTCACTGGGCTTTGTTAAAAGGCTTAAGAAAAGAAAAGGGATAGGGTTTGGAAGCCTTTTCGGCATAGGAACCGTTTGCGTCATACTGGCAGCGGCGCTGGGGCTTTTGGGGGCAAGCTACGCGTCATGGAGCCAGGTTTTCCGCCTTTTTGGCTCAATCAACACCGGAGACATCAGTGTGGTTGTAAGGGATGTATACCTTGAAAGCTCAGACAGCTGTGAATCCTTTTCCCTGACCAGGGACATGGAGGGCGGTGTAGTAGGGCAGGTCAATATAGATGCTGTAACAGGGACCAGTCCTTTCAGCGCGACGCTGGTCTTTACAGTGGAGAATAACGGGACAATTCCCGTAGCCTGCGAGGGAATTGACACCGGCGCCCAGGATGACCTGGAAGTGCGGCTGGTGGATGCTCCCGGGCGCATTGGGCCCGGGGAGACGGCCCCTGTAAAGGTCAGGATAACAAAAGGTTATTGCAGCAATTTTGAGTTTGAGGCATTTTTAAGGGTTGTGCAGGCAACAGGTTAATGTAGCGGGGTGTTTTGTATAAAGAAGCCGGTGCTGGTTTTGGTGTTGTCAATAGCGTTAATAGCGGGGATATCACTCCTTTCCGGAACGGGCTATGCCCTGTGGAGGCATAGTACCAGTGTAAGGTTTAAGCTGACCATATTGAAGCCGGCAGAGGATGACATTGGCTGCGTTTGCGGCACTTACGCCACCATACGGGAAGGCATTGACCTTCTTCACATCCAGCATGCAAAAATACGCGACAGGATGGATGAGTTTGCAGCCCGGCTGCAGGCCCGCATAGAGGAGATAGAGGCTCTTCCTTACGGGGGAATAACCTATGAGGAGCTTAAGGAGGAGCGGAACCGCTATGTGAACGTGGACATAAAGAACTTCCGGGATTATATAATTACATTTGGTTCCCACTGTATCAACGGGCTGGCGAAGTTTTACAACCAGTCTTCAAAAGAGGAAAAAGACCAGGTGCCGGACTTCTGGGAGCAGCATGGCATCCTGTGGGATTTAAGCGATGAGCTCTGGGATAGGCATGACGGGCTCTACGACCTGGTTAATGAGTTCTGGAAGGCCGGCGAGAAAAAAATAGACTGGTGATTATCGGTCCTGCCGGTCTTTCTCAAAGAGTTTATTTGCGTACAGGACGGCCTGGAGCCGGTCATTTACGTTTAGCTTCTCAAGAATACTGCTCACATGTTTTTTGACCGTGTTAAGGCTGATATACAGTTTATCGGCTATTTCCCTGTTTGATAATCCGTTCTTAAGGCATTCCAAAATTTCTTTTTCTCTTAAGGACAGCTGGTCTAACGGGTTTTCCGGGGCGGGTTGCCGGCTTAAGGAGTATATTTTTTCCGTGAAAAGCGGGTCGAAATATTTCTTACCCCTGAGTACGCTTTTTACGGCGTAGACAATATCCTCAGGCAGCGCGTCCTTTAGAATGTACCCGTCCACATCTGCCCCCATGGCCTCATCAAAATCCTGCGGCAGGGAAGAGGAGGAGATGATCATATACTTGCAGTCCGGGTAGCTTCTTTTGGCGGTTTTTACGAAGTCGATGCCGCTTTCGCGCTTTAATCTCATGTCCACCAGCGCAAGGCTAAACTCATGTTCTGACATGAGCTTTAAGGCGGTGCTTATGTCGCCGGCCTCCATTATATTGGCAAAGCTGCCTTCCGACGAAAGAATATTCCGTATTCCTTTGCAGACAAGGGGATGGTCGTCCACGATCAAGAGGTTCAACGGCCCCGCCTCCTCCCTTGGGCTGTCCTTTGTTCA
>JAKOSZ010000050.1 GCA_029776555.1 Bacillota bacterium
CACTTAAGCTGGTCTTCGGTCTCTTCATAGGGGAATAACTCTTCCAGCTGCCGCTGCCAAACCGTATCCGGCGAAAAAGCATAGCCCTTCAGGGACTGCCTTTTGGCGTACAGCCTAATAAGCTCTCCCGCCAGTTCCTTCAGTGACTCCTTAACCCTCGCCCTTGTCCTGTGCCACTCTCCACCTCCCAGCTTGTTTAACCTGGGCGCCTTTCCCTCGGTGCCAATGTACTTCTGGATAAGGTCCAGCTGGTTGGTAGGAATGTAGAGGAAATCCCCATTGAGATAGCGAATCTTAAGGTAGTCCCTCTTAACGTTGTCCACAGTCAGCTGCTGCATGCCGACGTACTGGCCGATGCCATGGGCCTGGTGGACCACGTAATCCCCGGTTTTCAAGTCGGAAAAGGCCTTTATTTTCTCCCCTATCTTCTTTACACGGACGCTCCTGGTCCTGCGCTCCTCGCCAAAGACCTCTTTATCCCCCACTACCACAAAGCCTATTGACGGGTACTCAAAACCCTGGCTTAAGCTTCCGCGGGAAATGACCACCTGGCCCCGCTGTATTCCGTCTTTGCATCCGTCGGAATAAATGGCTTCTATGCCTCTTTCCAGCAAGGTTTTGAGGAGCTTTTCCCCGCGTATCTGGGGACCCGAAAGCACCGCCACCCTGCTGCCGGCGCTTTTCCACCTCCTGATGTCCTCCTCCAGCAGGTTGAGATGTCCCCGGTAGGAACCAAGTTCCCTGGACGGTATGCTAAAACTCCTGCAAGGCCGGGGCAGGTCACTCTCACCGGGGAAGGTGCTTAAGAACACTGCCTTTTTCCTGTTTATCCGGCTCTTCAAGTACTCGGCATCGTGATAAAGGTAGACGCTGCCAGGCAGGATGCTGCCCTTTTCTATCAAATGCTTGGATATTTCAGCGTTTTCAAGGATTATGTCATCCACCCTCTGGGAAAAACGCTGAAGCTCGTCTACGAATACGGTCACTTCCCCGACATATTCGAGCAAATCGGAGGGTTCATCCAAAATATACGGTATATACCTGTCCACCCCGGGAAAGCAGGGCTGGCTCTTTAAACTCTCAACATCGGACCGGATTTTCTCCACAAGCCTCTTTTTGTATTCCTCGTCTGCCTTTGAGCCGATGTTTTTAATCTGTGTGTCAAGGTCGGCCAAAATCCTGGCCACGATATCGTCCAGCTTTTCTTCCCGGTAGAGGATCTCCCTGGCGGGTATTATCCTTGTTTTTTCAATTTTTTCTATCGACCTTTGGGTTTCCGTATCGATAGTCCTGACGGAGTCCACCTCGTCTCCGAAGAGCTCCACCCGGACCGCCCTGTCACTGCCCACGGGGTATATGTCCACAATTCCGCCTCTTACGGCAAACTGGCCTTCCGCCGCCACTTCACTTACCCTCTCATAGCCAAACAGCACCAGCCTGTGGGCCAGCTCATCCAAATCCACCTGGGCCCCGGTGGACAGGGTTATGCGGCTGTCCTTAAACAGCTTCAGGGGTGGAAGCTTCTGCGCCAGCGCCTCGGCCGATGTCACTATAAGGCGGAAGTCCCCCCTTATTATCCTGTCAATGGCCTGGATCCTCTGGAAAACGGCGTCATAGTTCCTGGCTTCCACATCGTAGAGCACGACTTCCCTGGAGGGAAAAAAGACGACACCTTCCTCAAGGAAGAGGCTAAAATCCTCCATCAGCTTTCTGGCGTATACCTCGTTGTAGGCTATGTAGATAGCCTTTGTATCCAGATGGCAGGATATGGAACATGCCAGGTGGACCTTCTGGGAACCTGAAGGTCCTGATACGGCCGCCGGCATGCCGCTTTTGTCGACAGTTTCAAGTATTTGCTTATATTCTTCCATCTCCAGCAGGGGAGAAAACAGGTTTTCCATAAGGCCTTTCAACTGATCCCTTCCTCAATCCTCCAGCGATTTTGGGTTGAAAAAGCTCATTGCCCTTTCCACGCCGGACCTTATAATTTCAATAACGGCATCTGCCGCCAGGTCCACGCTTTTTAACGCGATTTTCAGCTCATCTCCCTGAAACTCTTCCAGGACATATTGGACCAAATCCACGTCTTCCGGAGGCTTGCCTATTCCTATCCGCACCCTGGGAAACTCTTCACTTTCCAGCAGGTATATAATCGACTTCATCCCGTTATGGCTGCCGGCGCTCCCTTTAAGGCGCACCCTTATCCTTCCCAAAGGGATGTCGATGTC
>JAKOSZ010000051.1 GCA_029776555.1 Bacillota bacterium
ACTCATACTGGGATGTGCTCACCGATGCGGGCACATGCCGTTTTACCGTAAGGGGGATTCACAGCAGCATAATAAACATAGAAGAGAAGCGACTGCTGATCCTTGACATTGACGGGAACCGCTTTGAGATTCCCGACTATACAAAGCTGGACGATAAGAGTTTCAGGAGACTGGAGGCCTTCTTATAAGATCAGCTTTCAGGGAAAGCCGACGAGCTGTCAATTTCGCTTTGTGCAGGTCCGATACGGCCTGCATTATCATTGAAGGGAGATTGGTTATGAAACTTATATTTGATCTGCCTGAGCATGAGAAAAATATCGTATCCCAGGTTATTGGCAGTGAAGAGATCCGCTACTCTACACCTACCGACTTGAGCTTGGACGGCAGATTTTCCAAGGGCTGGTTTGTGATTACTTCCAGCCGGGCCATTTGGGTGGACGGCGGGAAAGTAATAAGTGATATAAACATATCCGACGGAAAGGACTATAAGGCTTCGGCCCTGGTGGGGAACGGCATTCTGGAAGGCGTCATAGACGGCGAACCGAGGGTACTTGCCCGCTATACCATGAGCCATGTCCCCAGGTATGCCTTTATAGCCAGGATATTGAACGACCTGGCAAAGGGAAACCAGCCGAAGGTGAGAAGCGACGATGATGACAACACATGTCCCAAGTGCGGAAAGCTTCTGCCCCAGGGTACCAGGATATGCGCTTCATGCATCAACAAGGCGGCGGTGGTAAAGAGGCTGTGGAACGTGGTAAAACCCTACTGGCCCCTTATTGCCCTGGCGGTTACCCTCTTTTGGCTGATAACGGTGCTTCAGCTGTTAAACCCGTACCTGCACAGGCTCTTCATTGACAACTTTATTACCAGGGACTACAGCCTGCAAGAGCCGGAATTTTCCGTATTCATTAAATACCTTGGGGCCATCCTGGGGGTATCTCTCTTAAATGTGCTTTTCACCGTGCTCAGGGGAAGGGTCATGGTTACCGTGGGAAGCAAGATCTCCCTGGAGCTCAGGGCCATGGTCTATGCCAAAATCCAGTCCCTTTCCATGGGCTACTTAAGCAAGCGCAAAACAGGGGACCTTATGAACAGGGTCACCGGAGACACCAACAGGCTGAGGACTTTCATCGAAAACCAGTCGGTTTCCGGGATAAACATGCTGTTTATGCTCATTGGGGTTACCATAGTTTTGTTCATAAACAACTGGAAGCTGGCTATCCTGGTCTTGCTGCCCAGCCCCATAATTGTAGTGGTTTCAACCCTTCTGCGGCACAGGATCCATGTCATGTACCATAACCAGTGGAGGGTCTGGGACAGGGCCAATTCCCTGCTGCAGGACATATTGAGCGGTATAAGGGTTGTAAAGGCTTTTGGCCAGGAGGAAAAGGAGATTAACCGCTTCAGGGGCGTGAGCAGGGCCTTCGCCAATATAACAAAGAGGAACGAAAGGGCCTGGAACACCCTTTTTCCTGCCCTCGGCTATTTCATGGGAATCGGCCAGTACCTGGTTATGTACTACGGCAGCAAACTTGTGCTGGGAGAAAGGATGGAGCTGGGAGAGCTGGTTCAGTTTACCCAGTATGTGGCCATACTCTACGGGCCGCTCCAGTGGATAAGCTTTATTCCCAGGTGGTTCACCGACGCCATGACCGCCACCGAGAGGATTTTTGAAATCCTGGACGAGGAACCCAACGTAAAGGACAGCAAACACCCGGTGCACAGGAAAATTGAGGGAAGGGTGGTCTTTAAAAACGTGACCTTCGGCTACCAGTCCCATGAGCCGGTACTGGAGGACATAAACCTGGAGGTGGAGCCGGGTGAAATGATAGGTCTTGTGGGGCATTCCGGGGCCGGGAAGTCGACGCTTATAAACCTGGTGCTGCGCTTCTACGACGTGGATGAAGGGGAAATATTCATTGACGGCGTTAATATCCGGGATATAGCTCAGCAAAGCCTGCGGTCCCAGATAGGGGTAGTGCTGCAGGAGCCTTTCCTCTTCTCGGGGTCCATCCTTGACAACATCCGCTATTCCAAACCTGACGCCACCCCGGAGGAGGTAATGACAGCGGCTAAGATCGCCAATGCCCACGACTTTATAATCAAGTTCCCCGACGGTTACGATACGAAGGTGGGCGAAAACGGCTACAACCTGTCGGGCGGTGAGAGGCAGAGAATATCCATAGCCAGGGCCATACTGCATAACCCCAGGATTCTCATACTGGATGAAGCCACCTCGTCCCTGGATACGGAGGCGGAACAACTCATCCAGGAAGCCCTGGCCAGGCTGGTCAGGAACCGGACCACCTTTGCCATAGCCCACAGGCTGTCAACCCTGAGGAATGCCAACAGGCTGGTAGTCATTGAAAAAGGCCGGATTGCGGAAACGGGAACCCATGATGAGCTTCTCAGGGCAAAGGGCATATACTACAAGCTGGTGATGGCCCAGAGGCAGATATATAAAGTGAAGACCGAAAGTGTCTAAAGGAGACGGCGTTAAAATTGGATATACTGATTGTTTCAAAGCAGGTGGCGACCCTCTTTTTAATAATGCTGGCAGGGTTCGCCGCGCGGAAAAAAGGAATAATAACCGAAGAGGTGAACAACAAGCTCTCCGATATACTCCTCAACATTACCTCGCCCTCTCTCATACTGTCTTCGTTTATGATTGAGTACACAAGGGAGAAGCTGGTCAATGCGGTCTATGTCTTCGGCTTCGGGGCTTTAATATTTGTGATTTCCATCGCACTGGGAGAGCTTGTTTACTTAAGGGAGAACAAGGACTCAAAGCCTGTTTTAAAGACTTCGGTGGTTTTTTCCAACTGCGGTTACATGGGCTTTCCCATGCTGGATGCCCTCTTCGGGAAAGAAGGCGTGTTTTACGGCTCCATGTTTGTGGTGGTTTTCACGGTTTTCCAGTGGACCTACGGGATGATTGCCTTTAGTCTGAACGAGAACGGCAGCAACAGGAAGGCCGTAGCCAGGGCCTTTGCAAGCCCTGCCATGATAGCCGTATACCTTGGATTTCCCCTTTTCCTGCTTCGGTGGAGGCTGCCGGAGCCTCTGTACAATGCTTTGGATATGGTGGGTTCCATGAACATGCCCCTGGCGATGATGATAATAGGCGCCATATTCGCCCAGTCGGATTTAAGGGGCGTTTTAAAGGACGCCAGGGTGTACCTGGGTTCTTTCCTGCGCCTTGTGCTGATGCCCCTTTTAGCCCTGGGCCTTGTCAGGCTTTCGGGGGTGCCGGAGATGGCGGCCAGCATATGCGTTACGGTGACGGCCATGCCGGTGGCGGTTATTGTGGCCGTATTTGCCGAAAGGTACGGGAAGAATCCCCTTTTGGGTTCCAAGATGGTTATGGTGTCAACCCTTTTGTCGATTTTCACCATACCCCTGGTTTTATCGCTGCTTAAGTGACATGTCCCGTATTTATTTACTGTTTTATGAACTTAGCTATAATTAAATTGTAATGTCAAAGCCGTGTTACCATATTGAAAGAAGGGATAGCCCATGTCTTTTAAAATCGCCTTTATCGGAGCCGGCAGCATCGGTTTTACAAGGACACTTCTTAAAGACATCCTGACGGTGAAAGAATTTCATGACGTTCAAATCGCCTTTACCGACATAAACGAAAAAAACCTTGACATGGTGACAAAGCTCTGCCAGAGGGACATTGACGAGAACGGCTTAAAAATCAGGATTGAGGCTGCCACCGACCGGAGAGAGGCCTTAAAGGACGCCAAGTATGTCTTCAATGTGGTCCGCATCGGGGGCCTGGAGGCATTTAAGCTTGACATAGAAATCCCCTTAAAGTACGGCGTGGACCAGTGCGTGGGAGACACCCTGTGCGCCGGCGGCATCATGTACGGCCAGAGGGGCATTCCGGCCATCCTGGAGTTCTGCAGGGACATAAGGGAGGTGAGCAGGCCTGACTGCCTGCTTCTAAACTACGCCAACCCAAATGCCATGATCACATGGGCCTGCAACAAGTACGGCAAGGTTAACACCGTAGGCCTTTGCCACGGCGTCCAGGGCGGGCACCACCAGATAGCGGAAGTCCTGGGAGTGCCCAAGGAAGATGTGGACATCATCTGTGCGGGAATAAACCACCAGACCTGGTACATATCCGTAAAGGTGAAGGGGGAGGACGTGACCGGGAAACTGCTGGAGCTGTTTGAGAGACACCCCCGCTACAGCAAGACCGAGAAGGTGCGTATCGACATGCTGCGCCGTTTCGGCTACTACAGCACCGAGTCCAACGGCCACTTAAGCGAATACGTGCCCTGGTACAGGAAGCGGCCGGAGGAGATAAAGGACTGGATAGAATTAAGCTCCTGGATTAACGGGGAGACCGGGGGCTATCTCAGGGTGTGCACCGAGGGGAGGGACTGGTTTGAAGTGAACTTCCCCCGCTGGATGGAGGCCCCTTCCTATAAGTTTGATCCCGGTCAAAGAAGTGAAGAGCATGGCTCCTACATCCTTGAAGGACTGGAAACCGGGAGGGTCTACCGGGGACACTTTAACGTGGTCAACAACGGAACCATAACAAACCTGCCCGACGATGCGATAGTAGAGGTTCCCGGCTATGTGGACAGGAACGGCATTAACATACCCAGGGTGGG
>JAKOSZ010000004.1 GCA_029776555.1 Bacillota bacterium
AATTAACCGCAGGCTGGCGGCCCCTGAGGTCATCGCCGATCACGACCTGTATAAAAAACTTTTAATAGAACACTCGGAACTGGAGGAAATCGTCACCCAGTACCAGGAGTACAAAAAGTTCCGCAATGATATAAGGGAGGCGGAAGAGCTCCTGGGCGACAAACTGGACGCGGACTTTCGCCAAATGGTAGAGGCTGAGCTGAAAGAGGCGCAGCGGAGAGCGGAAGAAATTGCCCGGAAGCTTAAACTGCTTCTCATTCCCAAGGACCCCAATGACCACAGGAGCGTAATCATGGAAATCCGCGGGGGAGCCGGCGGCGAAGAAGCTGCCCTTTTCTGCGGGGACCTTTTCCGCATGTACACCAGGTACGCCGAGAGAAAGCAGTGGAGGACGGAAATCCTGGATTCCAACCCAACGGAACTGGGAGGTTTCAAGGAAGTAATCTTCTCCATTGAGGCCAACGGCGCCTACAGCAGGCTTAAGTATGAAAGCGGAGTCCACAGGGTCCAAAGGGTTCCGGTTACGGAAGCCGGCGGAAGGATACACACCTCCACCGTCACCGTGGCGGTGCTCCCTGAAGTGGAGGATGTAGACATCGATATTAATCCCGCGGACTTGCAGATAGAAACCTTCAGGGCGTCCGGGGCCGGCGGCCAGCACGTTAACAAGACCGAATCGGCCATAAGGATTATCCACATCCCCACCGGCCTTGTGGTTACATGCCAGGACGAGCGCTCCCAGCACAAGAACAAGGATAAGGCCATGAAAATACTCCGTTCCAAGCTGTACGAAATGGCCCGCCAGCAGCAGGACGAAGAGCTTATGAAGATGAAGAAAAACCAGGTGGGCACCGGGGACAGGAGTGAAAGGATAAGGACATATAACTTCCCCCAGGGCCGGGTCACCGACCACAGGATAGGGCTGACCCTGTACAGGTTAAACGAAGTGCTGGACGGCGACCTGGATGAGATAATCGACGCCCTGATCACAACAGACCAGGCGGAAAAGCTGGGAAGCGGCATTGCGGAAGAATAGGCTCCCCGGCAAACAGCAAATCTAGTATTTCCACCCGACCGGAAGAATAGAATTTAAGTGAGCAGCCTCCTTAGGGGGATTAAGGTGGAACACTTGTTTAATGTGGCCTTACTCGGCCTCGTATCGGGCATCCTGGGAACCGGCCTGGGTGGGATTGCCGCCTTCTTCATCAAATCGGTGAGCAACCGGACCTTAAGCTTTATCCTGGAATTTTCAGCGGGGCTTATGATGTCGGTGGTCTGCTTTGAGCTGGTCCCCGAAGCCATAAGGTTCGGCAGCATTGAAACGGCTTTTTCGGGCATCTTCCTTGGTGTAGCCGCAATACTTTTTTTCGAAAACTGCCTGCAAAAGAGGCTTTTGCCCGCTAAAAAGGGCCGGCGCAATTCAGACCTCATCCAGACCGGAATACTCACCGCCGTTGGAATAGCCCTCCACAACCTTCCGGAGGGTTTCGCCGTAGGCTCAGGTTTTAAGGCTTCCCTTTCCCTGGGCCTTACCATAACCATGGTCATAATAATTCACGACATCCCCGAGGGCATTGCCATAGCAGTTCCTCTAAAAGCCGGGGGCATATCCAACTTGCAGGCCTTTGCCTTCACGGTCCTTTCCGGCCTCCCCATGGGGTTGGGCGCGCTGGCCGGAGCCTTCCTGGGAGGCATTTCCCCGCGGCTCATATCCCTCTGCCTTGGTTTTGCCGCCGGCGCCATGCTCTACATCATCTGCGGCGAACTGATCCCCCAGTCAAAACGGACGTACAGCGGGCGCCTTTCATCGCTGGGGAACGTAATAGGAATAATTTGTGGTATAATAGTAGCGGTATACAATTGACCAACCGCCCGGGGGTACCGGCATTACAAACCGGGACAGGACCAGTGAAATACGGTTTTCGGCAAGTCACCCCGCGGCTATGGTATCCTGACCGAAGGCAATACCCGGGCAGCAAGCTGGGAAATTGCGCCTGATACTTCCGGCCGCAATTTTTAGTTTTTAAGCCCGCGGCGCTAAAGATAAGGAGTAATAGGCTTGAAGACAGAGGTACTAAAAATTGACCCTGAAAAAATTGACATAGAGGCGTTGAAATACGCGGCTGCCGTTATAAGGGAGGGAGGCCTTGTAGCTTTCCCCACCGAGACGGTATACGGCCTGGGGGCCAATGCCTTCAGCGAAGCCGCAGTGAACAGGATATACGAGGCCAAGGGGCGTCCGCCTGACAACCCGCTGATAGTGCATATAAGCAGCACCGAATCCCTGGCGGATGTGGCATCCCATATCCCCGAATGCGCTTCCCGGTTAATGGCCAGGTTCTGGCCGGGCCCACTTACCCTCATTTTCAAAAAGTCGGCCCTCATTCCCGGTGTAACCACCGCCGGCCTTGACACCGTAGCGGTCAGGATGCCGTCCCACCCCGTTGCCCTGGCTCTCATCGGGGAAGCCCGCCTTCCCATTGCGGCTCCCAGCGCCAACCTATCGGGGCGGCCCAGCCCTACGCTGGCCCAGCATGTAATTGATGACCTTTACGGAAAAGTGGAACTAATAATAGACTCAGGCCCCTGTTTGGTGGGCCTTGAGTCCACAGTACTGGATATAACCACGAACCCGCCCGTTATCTTAAGGCCAGGGGGTGTAGTCCCGTCACAGCTGGAGGAGGTTTTAGGCCAGGTTGCCATTGGACAAGCCTTTATGCCCGGCGCCCAAAACCAGGACAAACCCCGCTCCCCGGGAATGAAATACCGCCACTATTCCCCGCGGGCCAAGGTGCTGGTGGTGCAGGGAAGCCTGGACAGGGTGGTTGATTATATAAACCGGGCGGCGGCTGAAAATATAAAAAAGGGAGTGTCCGTGGGCATCCTGGCTACGGAACAGACCAGGACCTCCTATTTAGCAGGAGAGGTTATCCCGGCAGGAGACAGGGATAAGCCTGAAACCATAGCCTCACACCTCTTTCAGTGCCTCAGGGAGTTCGACAGGATCGGCGTCGGCCTGATACTTGCCGAAGCCGTTGAAAACTCCGGCATAGGCCTGGCCGTTATGAACCGCATGGCCAAGGCGGCAGGGTATAATATTATAAAAGTCTGAAGAGGTGGTCCGACGGATGGACAATATTCTCTTTGTGTGCACCGGAAATACATGCAGGAGCAGTATGGCCGAAGGCCTTCTCAAAGCCGCTGTCGCGGCCGATCCCCTGCTCTCCTCCCGCTATACCGTCTCTTCGGCCGGCCTTGCGGCTTTTGACGGAGGCGGCGCCAGCGAGAACGCCATAAGGGCCTTAAAGGAAGACTGGGACATTGACATCAGCTCCCACCGGTCAAAATCCATATCAGGAGACGACATAAAAAACGCCGGCTTGATTCTCACCATGACCCGGGGCCACAAAAACGCCTTAATCTCCATGTTCCCCCATGCCGCTTCCAAGACTTACACCTTAAAAGGCTTTTTATCGGATGGGGGTTCAAATCCTTCGGCAGAGGAATATGACTACTCCCTGGACATAGCGGATCCTTACGGCATGCCGATCCAGTATTACAAAAAATGCGCTCATGAGTTAAAGGACTTGATTGATAAGTTGGTGGAGAAACTAAAGAATATGAAAGGCTTTTAAGGCATCCTTGTTTTGACATAAGCATCCCTATGCTATAAAATAAGGAGGACAAGCCATGATTGCCATTGGAAGCGATCACGGGGGTTTTGACCTCAAAGTCGAAATCATAAAGCACCTGGAGGAAAAAGGATACGAAGTAAAGGATTTTGGCACATACGACCCAAAGGACGTAGACTATCCCGAGTTCGGTTTAGCCGTAGCGGAGGCGGTGAAGGACGGCATCTGCGAAAAAGGGATTCTCATATGCGGTACCGGTCTGGGAGTGTCCATAACAGCCAACAAGGTTCCCGGAATAAGGGCCGCTTTATGTTCCGACTGCTATACGGCAAGGATGAGCAGGGAGCACAACGACGCCAACATACTCGCCCTTGGCGGGCGGGTTGTGGGAAAAGGCCTTGCTTTAGCCATAGTTGACACCTGGCTTGAAACAGAATTCATAGGCGGTAAGCACAAGCGCAGGATCGACAAAATTCGTGATGTGGAAAAGAAATATGCGAGAGGCGTGGAGGATTGACCTTATGAAAAACCTTTTTATACTTGACCACCCCCTTATACAGCATAAGCTGTCGCTGTTAAGGGACAAAAATACGGACACAAAAGAATTCCGGGAGCTGGTATCGGAAATATCCATGCTGATAGGCTATGAAGTGACCAGGAACATTCCCTTAAAAGAAGTGGAAATTGAGACCCCCATGGGAATAGCCAGGACCAAGGTCATATCCGGGAAGAAACTGGGCTTTGTTCCCATATTAAGGGCCGGCCTCGGCATGGTAGACGGCATGCTGAAGCTCCTGCCCATGGCCAAGGTGGGGCACATCGGCCTCTACAGGGATCCGGTCACTTTAAAACCGGTGGGCTATTACTGCAAACTCCCTGTGGACGCCTCCGAGAGGGATATTGTGGTACTGGAGCCCATGCTGGCTACAGGCGGCTCTGCTTCGGCTGCCATCAGCTTTATAAAGGAAAAAGGGGTAAAGAACATAAAGCTCGTGTGCCTGATTGCTTCAGAGGCCGGTATTGAAAAGGTGACAGGCGACCACCCGGACATCGAGATATACTGCGCCGCCGTGGATAAGGAGTTAAACAGCCAGGGATACATAGTCCCTGGCCTGGGAGACGCCGGGGACAGGTTGTTTGGAACGAAATAATTCTCAGTATTAATGTCAAAAATAAAGCCGGAGGGTTTAAGTTTTTTGCTTAAGGGGCAGGTCGAAACAAGGGATCCGGTAAAGCGGGGTTAAACTATGAGGCCTTCATGGGATGAATATTTTTTGGAAATTACCGAGCTTATAAAGACACGTTCCACTTGCTTAAGGCGGCAAGTGGGCGCATTGATAGTGAAAGACAAGCGCATTCTTGCCACCGGGTACAACGGAGCACCCAGCGGATGCAGACATTGCCTGGATATAGGCTGCATAAGGCAGGAATTGAATGTACCCTCGGGTCAGAGGCATGAACTGTGCAGGGGGATACACGCCGAACAGAACGCTATAGTCCAGGCGGCTTACTCGGGCACCAGCGTAAAAGGCGGTACCCTGTATGTCACCAACCAGCCCTGTGTGCTGTGCGCCAAAATGGCCATAAACGCAGGCATCACCAAGATTGTCTACAAGGGCGACTACCCGGACCGGTTGGCAATGGAACTTTTAGAAGAAGCCGGTGTAGAGGTTATTAACATAAAGAACTTTTAGCGACCTTTTACAGTCTAACCTGATGTTGGGCAGGCTGATTATAAAACTTGGGACCAAGACGCCGCTTGCAGTTATCATCCGTAAAAGGAAGGTGTTCTTGTGGCTTTCGGGTATGATTACGTTATATCTTTCCTGCTTGCGTTCATAGTGGCATTTGCGGTAACGCCCGCGGCAAAAAAACTGGCTTTCAAAGTGGGAGCCGTGGACATACCGAGGGACGACCGCAGGATGCATAAAAAGCCTACCGCCCGCTTTGGCGGCCTGGCAATAATAGCGGGCTTCCTCTTTTCTTTGTTTTTTAATTATGTCAATTTGCTGTTCGGGGCCCCATCGCCCCTCATCCCCGGAAAAGAACTGGCAGCCTTCCTGGCCGGCACGGCGGTTTTGACCGTCATGGGAGTCCTGGACGACATTTATCAGCTTCGTTCATATCAAAAACTGCCCTTCCAGGTAACGGCGGCCCTTTTGGTTGTCGCCGCGGGCACGAGGGTTGAATACGTAACCAACCCTTTTGCCTACACAGGCATGTCCAAACTGAACACGGTCCTTTCCTTTGCCGTGTCCACCCTGTGGATTGTGGGAGTGACCAACGCCTTAAACTTCATTGACGGCCTGGACGGCCTTGCGGCCGGGGTGTCGTCAATTGCGTCCCTCTCCCTGTTTTTCGTGTCCTTAACCCTGGAAAACTCGTTCACCGCCCTGCTGACGGTAATGCTGGCGGGCGCCACCCTGGGCTTTTTGCCCTACAACTTCAACCCGGCCAAGATATTCATGGCCGACACAGGCGCCAATTTCCTTGGCTTTGCCCTGGCGGTAATATCCATTGAGGGTACCCTCAAGTCATATACGGCCATATCCATAGCCATACCCCTCCTGGTCCTGGGGCTTCCGCTGTTTGACACGGCCTTTGCCATCTTAAGAAGGCTCAAGAACGGCAAACCCATCATGCAGGCCGACCGGGGGCACTTGCACCACAGGCTGGTGGACATGGGGCTGTCCCAGAAGCAGTCGGTGGCGGTTATGTACATGGCCAGCACGGTTTTAGGGCTCATAGCCGTCGTTTTGGCCATTAAGGGAGCCTTAAGCGCCATTGTGCTGGTAGTTGCGCTTTCTGTCCTTTTTGTAGCGGGAACCAGGTTTATGACCTCAATTAACGCCGGAAACGGCAAAAACGGCAGCGGGACTGACAGTTTGGACGGAAAGCAGGATTGCCTGAGCGAAGAAATAGCCAAGAAGTGAGAATAAGATCCGGCCGCTTCCCTTGCAGGCTGCTGCGAGGCATAAGGTCCGGTTTGGTATAAAAGCTTCGGGAAACAAAAAAGCGGCGCTTTTCATGCTGCGCCGGAAATATTAGCCAACAACTAACGTAACACAGGTGGACCAAGATGAGAAAACTTAAAGTAATGTCCATATTCGGGACAAGGCCCGATGCGGTAAAAATGGCACCGCTTATTCACGAGCTTAAGAAATGCAGCCACATCGAATCAACGGTCTGTGTAACGGCGCAGCACCGCCAGATGCTGGACCAGGTTCTGGACATATTCGGCATTGTCCCGGACTTTGACCTGGATATCATGAGGGACAGGCAGACCCTGGAGCAGATAACAATAAGGGCGCTGGAGGGCTTGAGCCAGGTACTGGAAGCTGCCCAGCCGGATATAGTCCTTGTCCACGGCGATACCACCACATGCTTTACGGCCAGCCTGGCGGCTTTCTATAAAAAAATAAACGTGGGGCACGTGGAAGCCGGCCTCAGGACCTTTGACAAATACTTCCCCTACCCGGAAGAAATGAACCGGAAGCTCACAGCCGCTTTGGCCGATCTGCACTTTG
The DNA here is from genome assembly GCA_029776555.1 of Bacillota bacterium. Taxonomy (GTDB): domain Bacteria; phylum Bacillota; class Clostridia; order Acetivibrionales; family JAKOSZ01; genus JAKOSZ01. Next base: position 7,160 of record JAKOSZ010000004.1, read on the forward strand.
CCCCTACCCGGTCCAACAAGGAGAACCTTTTACGGGAAAGTGTCAGGGAAGAAAGGATATATGTCACCGGCAACACGGTTATTGACGCCTTGAGGATGACCGTCTCGGAAAACTACGTATTCCAGAATGAAACACTTAAGAACATAGATTTTGCAAACAAGCGCATCATCACGGTGGAAGCCCACAGGAGGGAAAACCTGGGCGATCCCTTAAAAAACATCTGCAGAGCCCTTTTACATATTGTCAATAAATTCTCCGACGTGGAAATCGTGTACTCGGTCCACATGAACCCGGCGGTGAAGGAAACGGTAACGGAGGTCCTGGACGGACATCCCAGGGTCCACCTTATTGAACCCCTCAACGTCCGGGAGTGGCATAACCTCATAAACAAGTCCTTCCTTGTCATGACGGACTCGGGCGGGCTCCAGGAGGAAGCGCCTTCCCTGGGCAAACCGGTACTGGTCTTAAGGAATGAAACCGAAAGGCCTGAGGCCGTAGCCGCAGGAACAGTCAAACTGGCCGGTACGGAAGAGGAAAGCATTATGGAGCATGCCTTCACCCTTCTAAGCGGCCCCAGTGAATACTGCCGGATGGCAAAGGCCGTCAACCCTTATGGGGACGGAAAGGCTTCAGTTCGCATTGTAAAGGCCCTGCTCTACGAGTTCGGCTATACGTCTGAAAAGCCCCCGGAGTTTAAAATTGAATAAAATTTAAACCCCGGACGAATTTGGCGGAGCTTTCGTTAAGATTCCCCGGCACAACGCCCTGCCGGGGTTAATTTTACCGAATAATTCCGGAATTTTAAGAATTGTATGCCAAAATCTTTTGTGCTATTATATTAAAGTTTAAAGCGGCTGTTGATAAACAGCGTTAAATTTGGGTAAATACTTGCATGGAGGGACTTAACGGAATTTAATCACGGGCGTTTGGCAGGAGCGGACTTGTTTTGTTTAAAACTCTTTCATCCAGTGGAGGGCTTCACTGGTATGAAAGATTTTAAATAAAGGGAGCAAAAACGCAAAACAGGTTTGGGTGGAAGCTTTAGCTTTGCTTAAGAAAGGCTATTACAAAAGCGTTTTAAAAAAGGCATTGATACTGTACGCAGTCTCAACGGTTATAGTTATGACGGCCTTCCGCGGACACCGGCTGCCTGTTCTGACGGGCCTGACCGTCGGCATTATTCTGGCTGCTGCTAAACTTGCCGCCCTGTG
>JAKOSZ010000052.1 GCA_029776555.1 Bacillota bacterium
ATGATGGATATCCTGTCCACCTTCCCGGTGGAGGAGAGCACTTTAATGGCAATGGCATGCCCCGCTTCGTGGTACGCGGTAAGCCTTTTTTCCTTCTCGTTCATAACCTTGCTCTTCTTTTCCGGCCCGATCATTACCTTGAAGATGGCTTCCTTTATCTCATCCATGGTTATGTGACGCTTATTTCGCCTGGCCGCCAGAAGGGCCGCCTCATTAAGGAGGTTTTCGATGTCCGCTCCCGTAAATCCCGAGGTGATCCTGGCTATATCGTCAAGCTTGACGTCGGGAGCCAGCGGTTTGCCCTTGGCATGGACCCGCAGTATTTCCTCCCTGCCCTTTATGTCGGGCAAGCCCACAACCACTCTCCTGTCAAACCTTCCCGGTCTTAACAGGGCGGGGTCCAGTATGTCGGGGCGGTTTGTGGCCGCCAGCACAATAACCCCTTCGTTTACTCCAAAACCGTCCATTTCAACCAGGAGCTGATTCAAGGTCTGTTCCCTCTCGTCATGGCCTCCGCCCAGGCCTGCGCCCCTGTGCCTTCCGACGGCGTCTATTTCATCTATGAAAACAATACAGGGTGAATTTTTCTTGGCCTGATCAAACAGGTCCCTTACCCTTGATGCGCCTACACCCACAAACATCTCCACAAAGTCGGAACCGCTTATGCTGAAGAAGGGAACCCCTGCCTCACCGGAAACCGCTCTCGCCAGCAAAGTCTTGCCTGTGCCGGGCGGTCCTACCAGCAGCACCCCTTTGGGGATTCTGGCCCCTAACTCCAGAAACTTTTTCGGTTGCTTTAAAAACTCCACTATTTCCTTCAGCTCTTCCTTCTCTTCCTCGGCTCCCGCCACGTCCTCAAAGGTAACCCTCCTCTTGTCGTTTACGCTGAGCTTGGCCCTGCTCTTCCCAAAGGACATGACTCTGCCGCCTCCGCCTGTCTGGGACTGCTGAAGGAAGAAAACCCAGAACAGGATAAAGACCACTATAAGGCCTACCGTAGGAAGTATGGCCACCCACCAGGGAGGGCTTGGAGGCTGCTCATATTCAAAGCTGCGCACCTGCTTCTTTAGAAAGGCTTCCGTCGCCAACTCGGTGAACACGTCTTTCGAAGGTATGTCAATTATATACCTGTTGTTTTTTCCGCTGGGATCATTAATCAAAGTTACAGTGGCTTCCTCTCCCTGGAGCACTATACTGTTGACATTCCCGTTTTGTATCTCGGCAATCAGCTGGGAATAGGTCATCTTTGCCGGCTTCTCTGCTCCCTGCAGAATCATCAGGAAGAAGATTATTACTACAAACAGGACTATATAAAAGCTCAAACCTTTAAAGTATTTCAAAAAGCTCCCTCCTCATTTTGAAGTCAGGCAGCATTGCAGTGTCCGGTTCTCAATAACACATCTTCAGCCAGTATTGTTCTATACTATCACAAATGTCCGTCCGTCACAACAAAATGTCCCGCCGTCTTTCCTTCCGGACCCTCAGCCGGCCCGGAAAATTTATTGATCATAGGATTTTAAAACACACACGTCGGGCAAGTTTCTGTATCTGCCCGCATAATCAAGCCCATACCCCACCACAAACTTGTCGGGTATGACAATGCCTTTGTAGTCTATGTCAATATGTACCTTCCTTCTGGACGGTTTGTCCAGGGCAGTGCAGGTCTTTATGCTCAGCGGGTTCCTGGTCTGGAAGAGTTCCGTCAGGTGCTTAAGGGTAAGCCCCGTATCCACCAGGTCTTCAACAATAAGTACATGCTTGCCGGTTATGTCAAGATCAATGTCCTTGATTATCCTGACTACCCCCGAAGAGCTGGTGGAGCTGCCGTAACTGGAAACGGCTATGAGGTCCATATCCACCGGAATCGTTATCTCCCTCATGAGGTCCGCCAAAAATATAAAGCTCCCCTTCAACACACCTATCAGTATGAGGTCTTTCCCGGCATAGTCCTCGGAAATCCTTTTCCCTATTTCTTTTACTTTTTCCCTGATTTGCTCTCTTGTAACCAAAACCTCGGCTATTTTCTCTTTCATAAATCCTCCTTATATACCCCATGTTTTGTTAAAACACTCTTCTCATCTCTACCCTGCCGTCCCAAAAGCAGACGCCGTCTTTTTCTAAACTCCATCCAATGATTCGCCGTCGGTGCTTTTTATGTATTCCAGCCTTAACACGTTTTTAGTATTTTCCGTTACTTTAAATTTATCATTTATCCTGTAACCTATCACCCAGACCACTTCATTGTCCTTTGCCACCAGGGGAATTGAATCCCTTTCCTCTCTGGGTATCTTTTCATCGATAAAAAAATCTTTCAGTTTTTTCGATCCTGACGCCCCTATGGGGTGGAACCTGTCGCCTCTTCTTCTGTTTCTCACATGGGGTGCCGCCCCTTCCGTAAGGCTGTCATAGTCGAATAACTGTACGGGGCAGCTTTCTCCTGTCTTTAAGTTGCCAGGCCCTTCTTCTTTCGTCAGCAATGAGGCCTTTAGCAAAGCTCCTGTTTCACCGATGCTGGTGGTTCCGGGAATCTCAAGCCTGTATTCGTACGCGGGAACTGCCTTAGACGGCCCTTCAATAAAAAACACCAGGGAATCATACGATTTTAACACCCGGATATCAGAAGGAAGCTCTGTTAAAGTTCCGGTCTTCCCGTTTGCGGCAAGGTTGGTTACGCTGTTTATGTGTACACTCTCAAGCCCTTTTAAATCTCCCTTTAATTCCTCCAGAGCCATCCGGACAATTCTTTTCCTGACAGCAATATGATAATTGTTGAAATCACAAAGGTCAATATA
>JAKOSZ010000053.1 GCA_029776555.1 Bacillota bacterium
GAAGCTTCTACCTTTCCCTCTTGAAGGAGTAGATTTCCCACGATTTCTATGGCCTCATATTTATCCTTGGCCTCAGCTCCTAATATTATGCTGTTTTCCGTCAAAATCTCCGCTGCTTTATCTTTCTTTTTTTCCCTTTTAAAGAAATTGAATGCCATATTAACCCTCCGTTTTTCTGCTAATTTTAATCAATTCCTTTATTAGATCTGTACCTGAACCTTTCTTTAAAAGCTGAAGCCAACGGGAATTTTCCAGAAGGGCAATGCTTATTTTCCCCATGATATCCGCGGCCTCCGCCTGGGGTCTTTCAGGTAGCAGCATAACGAGAATCGTTTCTACCTCTTCCATTTTACCATCCATATTTTGCATTGGAATAGGATTTTTAAGCCTATATACGGCTAAAAAGGGCTTGCCGACACCCTTGGTCCTTGTGTGAAGTATGGAGACGGATGTGCCCGGAACCGCACAGCCCCCGATTTTTTCTCGGTTTTCCAGAGCCCTTGCTATTTCTTCGAAGTTGGCGTCGGGAATCCCTTCTCTTAGCAACCGTATCAGCACTTTCAGCAGCTCGTCCTTATCCTTTGCGTAAACACCATCCTTTAATACGAAGCTTTGAATGAGGTCTAAGAGAATTTGACTCCGGAGCTCCTCCCCTTGCTTTTCCCTATTTTCACCGGGCGATAAAGTACTTACAAAACTCTTTTCAAATATCTTTATCTGCTCCCTGAGCTTTTCCACATCTGCCTCATCCAGCAGGGGCGAGACCTGGATCACTTGCAGGGAATCGCTCTCAAAGGGCACCGTGCTTATGACGGTTTTGACATTGGGGTACTTGGCAAGGGAGCTGTCCAAGTCCAAAAAGGACACCACGTCCACTATGTTTAGCTGGGGCAGCTCCTTTTGCAATCGGCTGGCCAGCATTTGGGCACTGCCGATGCCGCTGGCACAGGCCAGTATCACGGGAAGTTTTTTGTAGCGCTTCCGCTCTAGGGCAGCTCCTATGTGAAGGGCTATGTAGCCTATTTCCGATTCCGGAATTGTCAGGCCGTACTTTTCCTCCAGGCTCCTTACGGAGCCGGCAGCTACTTCCATCAGCTCCCCGTACTCCTCTTTTAGCTGGGAAAGCAGAGGATTCCTGATGTCCATGCCGAGTTTCAGCCTTGATATGGCCGGTTTTAGATGTAGGATCAGGCCTTCCAGGGCGACTATGTCCCCTGACAAGTCTTCGCCCAGCTGCTTTCCCGCATGGGCCAGAATATCGCGGGCCATCCGGGCCACCTCGAAATTGTCCGGGGCGAAAAACTCGTTTGCCAGGTGGGAGCTGCGAAGCTTGGCCCCTAAGAGGTGCATGGTGATGTAGCCCATCTCCTCTTCAGGGATTCTCACGCCGAAAGTTTTTTCTAGCCTCTTTCCTAGTTTTTCGGCCAGCTTAAACTCCCTCGCTGCTTTGAGGGTTGAGAGGATGCTTGCCTCCATGCTTATAGACTCGCCGCTCCTCAGGCGCTCCATGGCCAGGGCTATGTGAACCATCAGGCCAATGTAGGCGCTGTCGGCCAGGGGAAACTGCAGCTCAGCCAGGATTTCCCCAAGGGCCCCCTCTATATCCTCAATCAGCTTCGCATCCACCAGTTTTAGCAGCCGATTTTTGACCTCATCGGAAATGCTAAAGGCAGCGCTTGCTTGATCTTGTTTTGCCGGGAGTTTGTCCTTTAAGATGCTGATGAGCTGGCCTTCATCGAAGTTTTTGTAAAAAAGGTCCGTTACCAGCTGCCGTATGCCCTTTTCGGGCCCTTCCACCCACACGCCCACCCCCGGACGGCGCATGAGTTTCAGGCCGTACTTTGAGAAAATGTGTTCACAGGCGTCCATGTCATAGCTAACTGTAGCCTCGGTTACCTGGTACTGCAGGGCAAAGCTCAAGAGCTTTTGGGGCTCCTTGTGCTCCAGCAGGGAGAGCATTATGAGCTGCTGCCGCTCTTTCGGGGAAAGCCTTGGGGCCACATAATGCGATGCCAGCTTTTCCCTGAGCCTCTCGATGTTTTGCCGCTCTCCCATGAGTGACATGCCCACACCGGCCTTGCTCTCAAGACTAAGCCCAAAGGCCTTTAGCTTCCGGGAAACGGAGGAGCTGTCCCTGAGCACGGTCCGGCGGCTGACAGCAAGGCGCCTTGCCAGTTCCCCGGCGGTGCTGGGTCCTTCCAGCAGGATACTTAGCATTTTAATCTCTCTATCAGTAAAGTCCACGGCCATCCCTTCTCCCGAAAAAAGTAGAGTAACAGCTAAGCTGTTACTCTTATTATCCATTATTTGCTCACTTTTTCAAGTTTTCTACAATTTCATCGTATATGGGGTTGTTCACAAAGGCCTCTATGAAGATGTGCTCGGAGTCGGGCGACGCGGCCCGAACCCTTTCCGATAGCTCCCTGTGGGCTATGACTATATCAGCATCCCCGGGTATTTCGTTGATTGCCGTGTTGATGACCTGAATGTCAAGGCCGGCTTCCCTTATCTTCCTCCTGAGGACGGAAGCGCCCATGGCAGAAGAGCCCATGCCCCCGTCACAGGCAAAGACTATTTTCTTTACGGCCTGCTCCTTGGAGATGGCGCTGTAGGCCTTCCTGCCTTTGAGCTCATCCACTCTCAGTTGGGCATCTTGGATGCCCTCATCTTCAAAGCTGCCGAAGCGCTTCAGGAGCAGGGATGACACCAGGAATGAGACTACGGCAGATATGCCTATGCCTGCCAGCACCGGGAAGTAGCCGCCCTTCGGGGTCATGGCCAGTTCCGCAAAGATGCTGCCCGGCGAGGGAGTTGCCACAAGGCCCGCTCCCAGGAGCACGAAGGTAAAGACGCCTGCCCCGCCGCCAAGGATTACCGCCAGCAACAGTATGGGGTTCATCAATACGTAGGGGAAGTAGATCTCGTGGATTCCGCCGAAAAAGTGAATTATTATGGCACCGGGCGCCGACTCCTTGGCCATTCCCTTGCCCACCAGCCAGTATGCTAAAAGCACGCCCAGGCCGGGACCGGGATTTGTCTCCAGCAGGAAGAAGATGGATTTGCCCATTTGCGTTACCTGCTCCACGCCCAGGGGGCCCAATATGCCGTGGTTTATGGCGTTATTTAAAAACAGTATCTTGGCCGGTTCTATGAAGATAGATGCCAGGGGCAGGAGGCCCGCATTTACTATGGCTTCCACCGCTGCGGCTAAGACCCTGTTTAAGCCAAGGACCACGGGGCCTATAACCACGTAAGCCAGTAAGGTGATCAGCATGCCTATGATTCCTGCAGAAAAGTTGTTGATGAGCATCTCAAAGCCGGCGGGTATTTTGTCCTGCACCGCCTCGTCGAACTTTTTGATGACATAACCGCCCAAAGGTCCCATCACCATTGCACCTAAGAACATGGGTATGTCGGAACCGACTATAACTCCCATCGTAGCTACTGCTCCCACTACCCCGCCCCGGGTGTCGTGAACCATCTTTCCGCCGGTGTACCCGATGAGCAGGGGGAGAAGATAGGTAATCATTGGGCCAACTAGGGTTCCCAGGTGCTCGTTAGGTGTCCAGCCGGTAGGAATGAAAAATGCCGTAATGAGTCCCCAAGCAATAAAGGCACCGATGTTGGGCATAACCATGCCGCTTAAAAACCTTCCGAAAGCCTGAATCTGAGCTCTCATAATACTAACCTCCCCACAATTTTTTTGAATATATTAAGTAATGTCATCAAGGGATAGCGACAATACTTAATATATTTTGATATTTCTGTACCTTTATTATAAGGGCTTTATGTATGTAAGGCAAGCTGAAGATGTTAAACGGGGAGGGCTCTAGTAAGTGACATTATTTAATAACTTTAGAGGTTTATGATCCCGAGGACCTGGGGCCAGCATCCACCGTAGGGGCCCGGATATTCCAGGAAAATCCTGGTGAGGCCTATGACGAAGTAGCTCTCTCTCGTATTTAGCAGCTGCCGCAACTCCTTCAGACGGCTTGAAAGCTTGCCGGGATTTTCCCGGATAAAATCCTGAAAGCTCTTGTGCCACATGAAGTCAGTTACCATCCAGTTGTAGTTTAAGTTGCCCAATATATCCTCAAAAACCATGCGGGCCTCGTATTCCAGGGGGTTATAGGGGTTTCGCCTGAAGTTCAGATCCTTTACCACTGCCTTTATGAGGCCCAGGGTCCTGCCGCGGCTGAAAATGGAATCGACGGAGTCGTCCACCAGGGATCTCAGGAGTTTCACCCTTTCCGTTTCATCCAACACTTTTACCAGCCGGGGCAATACCTGCGGGTTTCTCACGAAGAATCGGTCTTCGGGCCTGGGTGCCGTGCCCCACCAATCGTTGAGTACCAGTTCGGTAACCCCGAATACCTCGAAAATCTTTTCTTCCTGGGCAAAGATATCCGATTGATATACAGGCATGGGCCTTATCCAGCGGTGGTTTTCATCGATGCCAACCAGATTGACCCTGGTGTTGTACAGCTTGGAGATGGCCAGCAAGGTAAAGCTGGTCTTGCCCTGATTTTCCATAAGCACCCCTCCGTTACAAAGTAATCTGCGGCATTCATTTGCAGCACCGCAGTCTATTTTTGTGCTAGACCAACAAAGCCTGACAAGGCTTACAATCCCGGTTGTTTTAATATATTATTGGAGGCCGCTAAATATTATCACTTTTTGTAGGATTAAAGGTTTATAGGTCCTTGACTATGGCATTTTATAAACACCAAGCAAAAGCACATATGCCATGAAAACTTTAAGTAACAACTGGCAAATCTCGAATTCAGGATCTAAGACAATAAAAGGGCAGCTTAACTATTTAGACAGCCCGAGGCATCACATACAGTATGAGATCGGCAAGTATACATTAGGCAGGTTTTTTGGTATGATAGCTTTATAGTAGCAAAGGGTTTTTACACGCTTAGCTTGCGACTTACTGAATAATCCAGTTTGGCTGGAAAGTATAACGAAAGACATAGGAGAGATATAAATGTCCGATATAAGGCCTTTGAAAGTCTTTGTGATAGGCGGCGGGGCCTCCGGTATGATGGCCGCCCTTGCGGCCCGCTATAAGGGCGCCGATGTGACCATCCTGGAGCGGAATCCGAGGGTGGGGAAGAAAATACTGGCCACCGGCAACGGGCGCTGCAACTACACCAATGTCAATCTAAGCGCGAACTGCTACCACGGCAAAAATCCAGACTTCGTATACGGTGCCCTTTCGGCCTTTGATGTGTCAAAGACCATCGGCTTTTTTGAAAAGTTGGGAATCGCTCCCCGCGTTGAAGAAGGCGGAAAGGTCTTTCCCATGTCGGGCCAGGCTTCCAGCGTCCTTGACCTGCTGCGGTACGAACTGGAGAAAACCGGTGTGAATGTCATCTGCGAGGCCTTCGTAAAAGATGTGAAGAAAACAAAGAAGGGTTTTCGCCTTCAGCTGGAAGATGGGAGGAGCCTCGAAGCCGACAGGGTCATCCTGGCCTGCGGCGGCAAGGCCATGCCTTCGACAGGTTCTGACGGCAACGGATACGATTTGGCCAGGAAACTAGGGCACAAGATCGTCGATATTTTCCCGGCCCTGGTCCAGCTCAAGCTTGAAGGCAACTTTTTCAAGCAGATAGACGGAGTCAAATTTGTGGGCACTGCCGAGGTCCTGTCCGGCGGAAAGGCGCTGGCCAGGGACAGGGGGGATATCCTCTTTGCCAATTACGGCGTGTCGGGACCCCCGATCCTGCAAATTAGCCGAAAGGCCGGGGAATTGCTCCAGGAGAAAAGAGAGGCCCTTTTGAAGATATCCATCATAGATGATATGACCCAAAAGGAACTTGATGGATTTTTGGAAAAGCGCTTTAAGCATATGCCTGAGAGAAGCCTGGATTTTAGCCTGGTGGGATTTGTCAACAAGCGGCTCATACCCGTCTTGTTAAAGGAGTCGGGTATTGAAAACATAAAAATGCCGGTCAGGGAGCTATCGGCCCAGGATAGGGGAAAGATCATCAGCATACTTACCGACTGGAGCTTTAAGATAAGGGGAACCAAGTCCTGGCCAAGTGCCCAGGTCACCGCAGGGGGCGTTGATACTGACCAGATAGACCCCTTTACCATGGAATCTGCCCTGGTTAAGGGCCTGTACTTTTGCGGTGAAATCGTGGACATAGACGGCGCCTGCGGGGGCTTCAACCTCCAATGGGCCTGGTCTTCAGGATATGTGGCCGGGTCAAGCGCCGCAAGTAGATAAAAAGGCAAGGGTAGTGCAGCCTTTCACTAAATAAGGCCAAGCGATGGTTCTACTTAAGATTCTGTTGGGCAGCAAGAACCCTGTTATGTTCAGAATAAA
>JAKOSZ010000054.1 GCA_029776555.1 Bacillota bacterium
GATCGCCGGCTATATCTCCCAGTGGGGCGAAGAGGAGACGCCCCTTGTAAGAAAGCTGGCGGGAATAAGCAAGTACCTTTCGGCGGCGGTGGGCATAATTGCCGTAATCATATTCGCGGCAGGGGTGGTCCAGGGCCGGCCCTATTTTGAGATGTTCCTGACCTCGGTGAGCCTTGCGGTGGCCGCCATACCCGAAGGGCTGCCGGCGGTGGTGACCATAGTCCTGGCCCTGGGGGTGCAGAGGATGGCCAAAAGGAACGCCATAATAAGGAGGCTTCCCGCGGTTGAAACCCTGGGCGGAACCAACATAATCTGCTCCGACAAGACCGGCACCCTTACCCAGAACAAGATGACGGTGAAGGAAGTCTATGCCGGGGGGAAGTTAATCCCTGCGGATGAAAAAGAAAAGGCCGTGCCCGATGAGGAAACCCTGATGCAGATAATGGTACTCTGCAACGATTCCAAGGTCAGTTCAGCGGGAAACGGGGCTCTTAAGGTCATGGGGGACCCCACGGAAACGGCCCTCATTTACTACGCCCATTCCAGGGGCTATAAAAAGGACGAGATGGAGAAGAGAATGGAGAGGAGGGGGGAAATCCCCTTTGAATCGGAGAGGAAGCTCATGTCCACCGTGAACAGCACCGGCAAGGGCTTAAGGATTCTTACAAAAGGCGCCGTGGATATGCTTCTGGACCGGTGCTCCCATATCCTGGAGGGAGGGCAGGCAAAAGAATTTACAGAAGAGCGCAGGGCTGAGGTCCTTGAAGCCAACGGGCAAATGGCCAAGAAGGCCCTGAGAGTGCTGGCCCTTGCCTACAGGGACCTGGATGAGATGCCCTTGGAGCTTGAGTCCCGGGAATGCGAGAAAGACCTGGTGTTTACGGGCCTTGTGGGCATGATAGATCCGCCCCGGGAGGAGGCGAAAGAGGCGGTGCGCATTTGCGAAGAAGCGGGGATAAGGCCCATAATGATAACGGGGGACCACAGGGACACTGCCGAGGCCATAGCCCGGGAGCTGGGCATAATGACCCGGGAAGACCAGATTATAACCGGGAGCGAACTGGACAAAATCCCCGACGAGGAATTTGAAAAGCGGGTGTCGGACTACAGCGTATATGCCAGGGTATCACCCGTCCACAAGGTTAAGATAGTAAAGGCCTGGAAAAACAAGGGCATGGTGGTGGCCATGACCGGCGACGGGGTCAACGACGCCCCTGCCCTTAAAGCCGCCGACATAGGCATAGGCATGGGCATAACGGGGACCGACGTGGCAAAGGGAGTTTCCGACATGATCCTGGCCGACGACAACTTTGCCACCATAGTGGCGGCGGTGGAGGAGGGAAGAAAGGTCTACAGCAACATAAAGAAGACGGTCCAGTTTCTCCTGTCGGCCAATATGTGCGAAGTGGTGACGCTCTTTGTGGCCACCATGTTTAACGGGAAAATACTGTCGCCGGTACATATACTCTGGATAAATCTCGTCACCGACACATTCCCTGCCCTCGCCTTCAGCTTTGAGAGGGCGGAGAAGGACATAATGAAGCAGAAGCCCGGGAAGGACAAGGACAGCTTTTTTGCCCGGGGAGTGGGAGCCGGCATTATCTACCAGGGGTTGCTGCAAGGAGCCCTGGTGCTGGGAACCTATTACCTGGCAAGAAGGCTTTATCCCGGCCAGGACCTGCTGGCCTCCACCATTGCTTTCATGACCCTGGGGCTCATACAGCTGGCCCACTCTTTTAACGTCAGGTCCCTGAAAAACTCCGTTTTCAGGCTGGGCTTCCTTACAAATCCGCAGCTTATCGCCGGGGTGGCCGTATCAGTCCTGCTGCAGGTGTCGGTTGTAGGCCTGCCCTTTTTGAACAGGATCTTTGAAGTGGCCAGGCTCAACCTTTGGCAGTGGCTCATGGTGCTGGCGGCGTCGCTTTTAATTATCCCCCTGGTGGAACTGGCGAAATTCATCCACAGGAAGTTCTTTTAAAGCCAATATGAAATGTTCCTGAATCCCGGTGTGGAGTGTTCCTTAAAAAGCGAGCACTCCATATTTCGCCTAAAATCAGTGCTTTTCCCTGCAGGAAGGGACGCTTACGGCCTCTTTATTTTGCAAACTGCCCTTTGCCGTTCTGTTTTGATGGCCTGACAAAGCCGTGTTATACTATAAAAAGGCGGCGGCATTTCGTGCCGGAAGAAGAAAAGGTGTCGTATTCCAGGGGGCTGATGGGGGTTGAAATATAAAATAGCCATATGCGACGACAACGAGGCGGATGTTCAGTACATCTCTTCTTTGGTATCCCTCTGGGCCGGCAGCAATAATGTCCAGGTCCGGGTGGACAGCTTCCCTTCCGCCGAAGCCTTTTTGTTCCGCTATTCGGAACACAGGGACTACGATATCCTGCTTTTAGACATTGAAATGAAGAAGATGGACGGCGTGACCATGGCCAGGCTTATCCGCAAGGAAAATGAACTGCTGCAGATTGTATTCATCACCGGCTATTCTGACTATATCTCCGAAGGGTACGACGTGTCGGCGCTGCACTACCTGTTAAAGCCGGTCCGGAAAGAAAAGCTCTTTGAGGTCCTGGAGCGGGCGGTGAAAAGAATCAGGAAGAACGAGCGGCTTCTAACCCTTGAATTGTCCGGCGAAACGGTGCGCATCCCCTTTTATGAGATCCGCTATCTCGAGGTGTATAAAAACTACGTGACGGTTCACGCCAAGCGGGATTACACCGTAAAGAAAACCCTTACCGAGTTTGAGGCGGAGCTGGATGAGCGCTTCTTCCGGGTGGGAAGGTCGTTTATCATCAACCTCTCATACGTCCAGCGGGTTACAAGAAACGAGGATCATCTTTCGGACGGGTCTAAAATTCCTCTGCCCAGGGGAAAGTATGAGCAGTTGAACAGGGCTATTATTTCTTATTCCTGAAGGGGTGGCCTTATGGGTATATTTTCCAGGATAATTGATAAAAGAATTGCGGCATATCAAAAGGAACTCATCGAAACCCACTACGAGGAAGTAGAAAACATGTACAGGCAGATGCGGGGCTGGCGTCACGATTACCGCAACCACATCCAGGCCATGAAGGCCTATGCGGCCTCCGGCGACCTGGAAGCCATAAAATCATACCTTGACGCCCTGGACACCGAGCTTTCCACCATTGATACGGTTATAAAAACTGGAAATGCCATGGCGGACGCCATTTTAAACAGCAAAATCTCCCTGGCAAAATCCAAAAATATTAAAGTCAAAGCCGACGCCTATATTCCCTTTGCATTGAAAATTTCCGAGCTGGACCTGTGCGTTATCCTGGGCAACCTCTTTGACAACGCCATTGAGGCAAGCCTTAAACTCCCTGAAGAAAAGCGGCTGATCCGGGTTTACATGGACATGAAAAACACACAGCTCTATATATCCTTTACCAACTTCACGGCCACAGGCAAGCTTAAGAAAATAGGCGGCCACTTTTCTTCCACCAAGGGGGAGGGGCATGGCTTCGGGCTGGTCCGCATTGACAATATTGTAAAGAGGCTTGGCGGATACATAAACCGAAACAGTGAAGAGGGAGCCTTTACGACGGAAATACTGCTGCCCCAGGCCTGCGATTCGTCACCCGAAAAAAGCATTTCGTCCCCCAAATGAAAAACTCATCAGCCTTTTTATTAGAATAGGGGCGAGGTGATGAGGATGAGGGAGGATAAGGAGAAAAGGCCAAAAGAGCGGCCTAAGTATAACCTGTGGCAGAACTCCTGGTACATGATATGCCTGGCCTGGAGAGAACGCATAAGCGTTTTATACCTTTGCCTGGTGCTTGTCATTATTGCTGTAGCCACCAACCTGGCCGAGCTGTTTATTGCCCCGGTGATTCTCAGGAAGGTGGAAGCGGCGGTGCCATTGGGCGAGATGATTGCCACCATCCTGCTTTTTGTGCTTTTGCTGCTGGCACTGGCCAGCTTAAACGCCTATGTCTCAACAAACACAAAGTATGGACGGGTGGCGTTAAGAATAAGTACCGTACGCATGATTCACAGGAA
>JAKOSZ010000055.1 GCA_029776555.1 Bacillota bacterium
ATTGGAGAACAGCCAAAAGCCCCATACTTTCGCAAACCATTACGAATGAGCGCCTTCAGAAGCGCGGATATACTGGCTTCATAGCAGAACTTGCTTAAGAAATTGAACTCTTGTTGAACCGCCGTATACCGAACGGTACGTACGGTGGTGTGGGAGGTCGGCTAATCAAATAATGATTAGCCTCCTACCCGATTATTTGTTTCAGGCAGTGCCTCCCCTTAAGCCTTCTGATGACGTAAGTCCGAGCTGTCCATAAAAAAACTTAGCAAATTTTTCTTGACACAACTGGTTTGTTGCAGTAAACTAATTTCAGGAGGTTTATTAGGACAAACCAAAAAGGGGTGCCGGATATGGATCAATACAAACTGTTTGACGCCGAGTTCAAGCTGGTCAGCATAGTGTGGGACACAGAACCTGTAAACTCCACCGAACTCTCCAGGATATGCCAGCAGAAGCTGGGCTGGAAAAAGCCTACCACCTACAACATGATTAAAAAACTGGAGAAACGCGGCATTTTGAAGAACGAGAAGGCCACCGTTACGGCCCTTGTCAAAAGGGAACAAGTCCAGAAATACGAAAGCGAGGTCCTGCTAAAAAAGGCTTTCGACAATTCCCTGCCTGCTTTCATTGCCGCATTCCTGAAGGATAAGAAGCTGTCAAGGCAGGAGGCGGAGGAGATTAAAAAAATGATAGAGGAGGCGGCGAAATGAAAGGCGTGTTTTTCCTGGTTTTAAACATGAGCCTGACCGCCAGTTACGCGGCTGCTGTCGTCATGCTCGTCCGGCTGTTATTAAAAAAAGCGCCGAAAGTGATCTCTTACGCTCTCTGGTCCGTGGTGCTGTTTCGCCTCGTCTGTCCCTTCTCCTTTGAGAGTGCCTTGAGCCTGCTGCCGGGCAGCAGGGGGG
The DNA here is from genome assembly GCA_029776555.1 of Bacillota bacterium. Taxonomy (GTDB): domain Bacteria; phylum Bacillota; class Clostridia; order Acetivibrionales; family JAKOSZ01; genus JAKOSZ01. The sequence goes on from JAKOSZ010000055.1 coordinate 906, forward strand.
CCGGTTCCTACGGCATACCCTATTTTTCAGGTTCGGCCATAGACACCGGTACGGGTATGGTGAGAGGTGCGGCAAACCAGGCTGCCGGGCTGCTGCCCGTAACGCCCCATGCGCCTGGGGGAGGGTTTGTTGAGACGGTGATGGAAGCTGCTGCCCTTATCTGGGCGGCTGGAATCCTGGTGCTCCTGGCTTACGGGATAGTGTCCTATTCCAGGTTGAAGCACAGGCTCTCGGAAGCCACCCTTGTCAGGGACAACATCTTTGAGACCGACAGGGTCAAGACCTCCTTTGTCCTGGGCTTCATAAAGCCGAGGATCTATCTTCCGGTTGGCCTTGATAAGGCAGAGACCGACTATATTGTAAGGCACGAACAAACCCATATATGGCGCGGGGACTATATTGTAAAGCCTTTGGCCTTCCTGGCGCTTGCCCTCCACTGGTTTAACCCTGTCATATGGCTCTGCTATTTTCTCATGGTGAAGGACATGGAGATGTCCTGCGATGAAAGCGTGATTGGGAGGTACGGGCAGGACATCCGCGCCAGCTATTCCAGTTCCCTCCTGTCCCTTTCGGCCAGGCAGAACGGCTTTTCAAGCCTGCTGGCCTTTGGAGAGACCAACGTAAAATCCCGCATTAAAAACGTGCTGAACTACAAAAAGCCCAACTTCTGGGTGGTCATTGCGGCGGTGCTCATGGTGCTTTCGGTGGCGGTAAGCCTGCTGGCCAACCCCAGGACAGAAGGCGGCAAAAATACAGGGAAGAGCCCTGGCGTAGAAGATGCCGACAAAGAGGCGGTCATAAGCCTGGTGGAAGCTTTCGGCAGCAGGCTCCAGTATGTGTCCCTGCTGGCTCCTGAGGATATACTGGTGGAGAGCATAAGAGCAAACTATGGCCCCTACGTATCTCCGGCTCTCCTGGAAGAGTGGGTAGAAAACCCTCAAAGCGCTCCCGGGAGATTGACTTCAAGCCCCTGGCCTGACCGGATAGAGGTGCTGGAGGTGGAGAAACTGTCAGAGGACCAGTATGAAGTCAGGGGCAACATAATTGAGGTGACCAGCGTGGAGAAGCTGACCGGAGGCGCTGCTGCCAAATATCCCGTTGTGCTGATGGTGAGGAGGGTAGACGGGCGCTGGCTCATTGACGCCGTCACCATCACTGTACCTGATGCTAATGGGGAAGCCCTTACTGACCTGGACTCGCTTAAGTATCGAGGTTTAATAATCAAAATAAATTATACTCCAGCTTATTATTTATCTGAACAGCTTAGATTATACAACTCCATTAAAAATGCAGGAAGATAGACAGAAAAACCGGCTGTGAAAGAAACATGGGGAAGAAATGGGGAAAGCAAAGGGCTGGCGGAGAAAAAAAGGAGCCGGCCTGATATGAAGGTGCTTCCCCGGTGGATTCCGCAGCCTGGGGGAGCAACAGGGTTTTGCCGATAGTGCAGATGGGTGTATTACATAGACAATGAACGGCCTCGGCCGTTATGTGAAAGATGTTAAGCCGTCCCCGCTTCTCCTGCCGGGTAAAGCCCGGCGGGAGGGCGGGGATGTTTTTTATCGGGCCGCCGCTGACTTTTTTTATAAAGGGTGTCTTGTTTAAAAAGCCCAGCCTGATGCCTGCCTGCATCGTTTCCTTGATTAACAGGCCGCTGACGCTTGCTTTTCATTTTAAAAAACAGCCCAAACCGGTGAAATTGGAAGGCCAAAGTATTAAAATTATGGTGTAAACCTGAAAGCCTTACATTTTCATAGCAAAGGAGAGAGCAGAGGATGCGCGTGGTAATGCTTGAACCCCTGGGAGTAAGTGAAGATAAGCTCATGTCACTGGCCAGGCCCCTGCTTGGGCGGGGGCACCGGCTGGAACCCTGCAAAGACAGGATTGAAAGCGAAGAGGAGCGGATTGAAAGGGCATCAGGAGCTGACGTGCTGATTATTGCCAATTCACCCCTTCCCGCCAGGGTTATAAGGTCGGCTCCCAACCTAAAGATGATATCGGTGGCATTTACGGGTGTGGACCACGTAGACATCGGGGCTTGCTCTGAAAGGGGAATAGTCGTCTGTAACGCCAGGGGATACAGCACCCACTCGGTGGCTGAACTTACCTTCGGCCTGATTTTTTCCGTCCTGAGGAAGATCACTGCCTGTGACGCGGCAGCAAGAGAGGGCAGGACCGGGGAAGGGCTTGTGGGTTTTGAGCTGTACGGGAAGACCGTTGGCATAGTGGGGACCGGCGCCATCGGCCTTAGGGTGGCGGAACTGGCGAAGGCCTTTGGCTGCAGGCTGCTGGGCTACAGCAGGACCCGGAGGAAGGAGGCCCTTGAAATGGGCCTTAAGTATGTCTCGCTGGAAGAGCTCATGTCCGAAAGCGATGTTTTATGCCTCCACGTCCCCCTTACGGAGGAGACCAGGCTCCTTATAAATAAAGAGAGGATAGCCCTGATGAAGCCTTCGGCAGTACTCATCAACGCTGCCCGGGGAGGCGTTGTGGACAGCCATGCCCTGGCGGAAGCCTTAAACGAAGGCAGGATTGCCGGAGCCGGTATTGACGTGTTTGAAGCGGAGCCCCCTCTGCCGCAGGACCATCCCCTGCTTCACGCCAGGAACACTGTTTTAACGCCCCATGTGGCCTTTGCCACTGCCGAATCCCTGTTAAGAAGGGCTGACATTGCCTTTGGAAACATTATTGCCTGGTTGGACGGGAAACCCCGGAACCTTATAACAGGCCAGTAGTTTCTTTCTGACTGCCGGCTGAAGTCAGCCGTCAAAGGACATCCGCTATGAGCCGCAGCGAAGGCACAATTGATTTTACAGGAGCCCTGTGGTTTGATATTGTATGGGGACTGTTAAGTCCCAGGAAACATGCCAGGTATGAAGAGGGCTTTAAACTGGTTACAGAAAACAGGTGAGGAGGGTGCCCCATGGGTTATATGAAAAATTTCAAGGCAGACAGCCTGGAGGTGTTCATATCCGAAAGCAGGGATGAGATGGGAAGACTGGCGGCACAAGATGTCCATGACAGGATCCTGGAGCTCTTAAAGGAGAAGGATGCCATAAACATGGCCTTTGCCGCGGCCCCTTCCCAGAACGAGTTCCTGGCTTCCCTTGTGTCCTATGCCGATATAGACTGGAGCAGGATCAATGCCTTTCACCTGGATGAGTACATAGGCTTAAGCCCGGATGCGCCCCAGCGCTTTGCCAATTTCCTGAAAGAAAGGATATTCGGGAAGGTAAACTTTAAGAGCCTTAATTACATCGACGGGGACGCCCGGGATCCTGAGGCCGAGTGTGTAAGGTATTCAGAGCTTTTGAAAGAGCACCCCATTGACATAGGCTGCATAGGAATTGGCGAAAACGGCCACATAGCCTTCAATGACCCCTGGGTGGCGGATTTTAACGATGACAAACTTGTTAAGGTGGTGGAGCTGGACCGAAAGTGCCGGATGCAGCAGGTCCAC
>JAKOSZ010000056.1 GCA_029776555.1 Bacillota bacterium
AGCTCGGCTCCGGCCCTGTAGGCAAGGCAAACCCCATCCCCGGTTGCCACCTGGGGGTTGGTAGTGTTTGAGTAAATCTGGCCGAATCCACCCGTTGCGCATACCACAACAGGAGACCGGTAAAGCCGCAATTGACCCGTGTCCTCATGGTAAACCAGGACTCCGCGGCATACGCCGTCTGACGTCAGGATGTCAACAGCAGCAGCCCTCTCTCTTATCTTTATGTTATTCCTGGTCCGGACCACTGATATAAGCCGGTCGCAGACCGCTTTGCCCGTGGTGTCGCCCGAGTGGACGATCCTGTTCATGCTGTGGGCTGCCTCCCGCGACAGCTGAAGCCCCTCATTGCCGCTCTTGTCAAAGCTGACTCCGAACTTGCACAGGTTGTCAATGTTCTGAACCGCCTCGTTCACCAGCACCCAGACGCTTTTTTCATCGCAAAGTCCGTCTCCGGCATAAATGGTGTCCCTGAAATGTAATTCGGGGGAATCCTCCCGGTCTAAGGAAACGGCTATCCCTCCCTGGGCCAGGGCTGAATTGCTTATGTCCATGGTCTCCTTGGTCAGTATTACAATGTCATACTCCTCCGGTATTTCCAAAGCCGTGTATAAACCCGCTACGCCGCTGCCTATTATTACTACGTCATGTACTTCTTCTTCTACGGTTTCCGTATCAAAATCCACGAGGTATCTCCAGGTTCTCACCATGCTAGCCTTCTTTCTTTGTTATGTTTTTATCCTGCCAGTTCCAGCATCCTGTCCAGTGCCTTCTTTGCCCTTTCGCTTATGTCTTTGTCCACGGTTATCCTGTATTTCATCTCGTTCAGGGCATCGTAAACACTTCTCAGGGTGGTCTTCTTCATGTTGGGGCATACAAATCCTTTATCCAACAGGTAGAATGTCTTGTCCGGGTTGTCCTTTTTCAGCTTGTACATTACCCCCATTTCCGTTCCTATTATAAACTTCTTTGCCGGGGAAGAGGCGGCATAGTCAATTATCTGCCTGGTGCTCCCCACAAAGTCGGCCATCTTCACGACCTCAGGCCTGCATTCGGGATGAACAAGGAGGAGGGCGTCAGGAATGCGCTCCTTAACCTCTCTGACGGTTTCAGGCTTTACCCTGTGGTGAGTGGGACAAAAGCCCTTCCACAGGAAAAAGTTCTTCTCCGGGATCATGGACGCCACGTAGTGCCCTAAATTCTGGTCCGGGACAAAGATTATGTCCTTCTCCTCCAGGGCCTTTATAACTTTCACCGCGTTGGAAGACGTGCAGCACACATCGCATTCGGCCTTTACCTCGGCGGAAGTATTAATATAGCATACGGCCGCCGCTCCGGGGTGTTTCTTCTTCTCTTCCCGCAAGTCTTCCGCAGTAATCATGTCCGCCATAGGGCAGCCGGCGTCAATCTCGGGCAGAAGCACGGTCTTTTCGGGAGAGAGTATAACGGCGCTCTCTGCCATGAAGTGCACCCCGCAGAATACTATTACTTCAGCGTCGGATTTGGCGCAATAGCGGCTTAAGGCAAAAGAGTCCCCCACCAGATCCGCTATCTCCTGCACTTCATCAACCTGGTAATTATGGGCTACAATTACGGCGTTTCTTTCTTTTTTTTGTTTTTGAATATGACTAATTAATTCACTCTTATCCATCTGGAATTTAATACTCACCTGCCTTTGCTATTATATATACCACTTCGGCCTTTTCTGCAACTTGCATTTCATATGTTTTTCCCTATTTATATTGCTCTGTGCCCTGCAGCGCACCGAAAACATTCGGTTCATGCCGCATTTCTCTGTTTTGCGCCGCTCATCCTCCTGTTTAAGGACCCAAAAAACGCATATCCGGCAGGTGTCACCGAAAAAATCTCCAGTACGAGGCCCAGGCTCGCCGAAACGACGTACATCTGGTAGCCATCTGCCCTGAAAAATGTGATTAAGCCCATGGCCATAAGCCACAAAACGGCATAAACAAAGGAAAACCTCTTAAACTTCCTTTTTTCTTCGGGTTTGGTTATAAGCCTGTGAGGGGTATCCCTGGGAGCCCACCTGGCAATAACGGCCAAAGCCATGATAAAGGATAGCAGGACCAGGGTGATTACAGCGTAAAGGTTCCAAAACTTCCACGTGTACCGCGCAATAAGGCTTGCTGTTATAAAAAGACATAAGGAGACGAAAAGGCATTTACCGTATGTATCCATGTGAGTGCCTCCGGCGAAAATTCTCAAGCCGGCAAACACCGCGAAAATTATCATTGCGGGGACAAATGTACCCAGAATCAGTGAAACCCCTATAAGTATTATACCTTTTACCAGCGACCCTAAAATGACCTGGAAACCGAAGTAATAGACTCTCCTTTTTTCATGGCTTTCTCCCAGCTTATCCGCAAGGTACTTTGCCCCGGCAAAGGACCACTTCCGAATAAACCTCATAGCCCCATCCCCCATCCGGCATGTATACTCTTACCGGGCCACTCTCAGCTGATATAGAACTATTATACAACAAACTAACAGGAAGTTCTATTTTCAGGACAAACTAAAATACGCGACCCCAGTGGAAACTCCCACCATCAGCCCGAGCGGATCGCGCCGCCCAGGCTTTAAGGATCGCGCAAAATGTGTCTGGCAGAGACCTACTTTCCCGGGACGTCTCCGTCCAAGTATCATCGGCACATGAGGAGCTTAACTGCCGTGTTCGGGATG
>JAKOSZ010000057.1 GCA_029776555.1 Bacillota bacterium
GCCGGGGAAGGGAAGGAAGAGGTATTTATCAGGTTAGACCGCTGCGACGGATACAGCACATTTTTTCTGGAAAACCTTAATAGAATAGTACTGGACATGCGCGGTGTCGAGGCCCCGGAAAACGTACAGCAGATTGATGTCAACGGCAGGACAGTAAAAAACATAAAGTATGCCAGGCACGCCATTTCCAATGCCAGGGTAATCATAAGCACCGACGGCAAGACCGGGTACTATGTTGTCAGGGAAGAGGGCGGGATCCGGATAGTCATATATGAGTCCATATATCCCAACCTGGCCTATGTTAAGGGTTCAAAAGGCGCCTCCGTTACGGTGCTGGGTTTGAAGCTGGGCCAGTATGACGACGACTTTATAAAAGAGCTTCTCCATATGGACTACCTGCCGGGAGACGCAGGTTATATAATCACGGGAGAGCTTTTGACGGGACTTCTGAAGCCGGGCAGGGTTGAAATAAAGGATGAGTACCTGGATTCCCTGGAAATCAGGGATGAGGGTGACGGAAGGGCTTCCCTTGTGATTAACGGCGCCAGGCCTTATCAGTACAATGTGACGGTAAAGGCGGAAGCGGGGAGCATCCAGGTGGAAATAGGCGGTGATGACAGTACGCCCGCCCAGGATTTACAGGCCATAGGGATAAACTATGCCAGGGGGGCTTCCAGGGAGCTGGTTGAGATCCGGCTGGAGAACTACGCCGGCTACAATTATTTCCGCCTTACCAACCCCGACCGCATAGTGATTGACATTCCCACGAGGGGCTTTTTAACCGGACAGAAGCCCTCCTGCTCCGGCGGGCAGCTGGTGAAGAACATAAGATACGCCCAGTTTACCAAAGAGATTTTCAGGGTGGTGCTGGACACCAACGGACAGCCGCCTTTTGAAATACGGGAAGTGAAAGGCGTGCTTTCAGTGTATGTTGACAGTCCTCCCTACAAGAATATCCAGTATACCAACGTATATGACAGGGTCGGCTTTATCCTGAAGGGGGCAAAGCTTACCGAAGGGGCCTCGGACCTTAAAAACCTGTATACCGCAAGGTATGAGAACGGCGGGAAAAAATACATAGTTACCTTCCCCAGCCACTACGCCTATATAGGGACCGGAAAAATGCTGATTAACGACGGATATCTGGATTCGGTGGAAATCGTGAAAGATACGGCTGCCGGTAAGACAAGCATAATATTCAACGCCAAGGAGAAGCTTTCATACAACATTATTACCAGGACCGCCACAGGAGATACTGCCATAACCCTGCTGAGGCCTGCTTTACCGGGAGAACGCCTTATAGTCATAGACGCCGGACACGGGGGAGTGGAATCCGGAGCCGTCCACGGAGGGCTGATGGAAAAAGACCTTAACCTTGACATTGCCCTGAGGCTTAATGAGCTTTTGAAAAGCAAGGGCGTCAAGACTTACATGATAAGGGAGACGGACACCTATGTGGGGCTGTACGAAAGGTGCTATATAGCCAACAAACTGGGCGCCACCCTTTTCTTAAGCATACACAACAACGCCTATTACTCAAACCACAGCGGGACGGAAACCCTTTACTATATGGACAGGGTCAACGACACGGGATTCAGCGGCAAGAGGTTCGCCCAGATAATTCAAAATCACCTGGTAAAAGCCCTGGGCACCTATGACAGGAAAATAAAGGCCAGGCCGGAACTGGTTGTGCTCAAGGCTACCGCTATGCCGGCGGCCCTGGCGGAGATAGCTTTCCTGACCAATCCCAACGACAACAGCCGCCTGCGCACTGCGGCGTTCAGGCAAAAAGCGGCTGAAGCCCTGTGCAACGCTGTAATACAGGCCTTTGAGGAATACAACTAAAGGACCAGTCAATTCGGGGTTCCTTAACTTCCACTGGGAAATAAAGCGGAACGAAGCCGGGATTTTGTCCCGGCTTTTGCCAAAAGCAAGGAATTACGGCGAAAAATCCGCCTGTCCCCGGGAAATAATAGGGGACATGTTTTTTGACAATAATTAATATAATAACAAAACGATAAGCTGGGAACTTGTGACAGAGGCTAGCTATGCTGCGCGGAAGAAAAGGCGGGGTGCTAGTGAACGCACTTGAAAAAACAAGGAGGGAGAACATGAAAAGGCTTATTCTTCTCCTCTTTTTTGCCCTTGCGCTTTTTGTGTCCGGTTGCACCGGTCCCGCCCCTGAAGATGTAAGCGGAAACGATACCGGCTCCGAGCAGAATGAAAGTCTTTCCGAAAGCGGGGCCGAAGAGAACGGCGGGACAGAAACAGCCGGGGTGTCCGTCGGCGGAACGGACATAGAAGTGATGCCCATCACCATCTATTACAGGGATGGGGAAGGCTGGCTGATACCCGTCACCAGGTGGATAGAGAAGCAGGAAGGCATAGCCAGGGCGGCGATAACAGGCCTTACCGATTGCCCCTTAACCAGGGAGGAGATTGAGTACTACGGCATCTACCCGGTGCTGCCCCAGGGGACTCAAATTCTGGGCTTGACAATAAGAGATCAAGTTGCAACAATAGATTTCGACAGAAATATTTTGAACTACGACAGTGAGGTCGACGAGAGGGGCATTGTGGCCAGTGTGGTTTACACACTGACGGAATTTAAAACCGTAAAAAGTGTTAAAATACTGATTAACGGATATCCCCAGGGGACTTTGAAGTTCGGCACAGATATTTCGGGGAGTTTAAGCCGGGACAACATCCTTATCAACTGTGACAGGGCAAACCTGGCGGGAGGAAATAAAAAGCTGGACGTATACTTCTTCAGAGACGCCAATGAGAGGTTTAAATACATCGTCCCGGTTTCCATGGAATATGAGGCCGACGACGGCGTTGACGCCATTGAAAAAATGTTCGGTTTCTTAAGCCGGGGTTATGTGAAAGACGGATTTTACTCCGAGCTGCCTGCAGGAGTAAAATTCTTAAGCAGCGACATCAACGGAAATATTGTGACAGTAAACCTGAGCAAAGAGCTTAAAAACTACGGCGGCGGAACTTTAAGGGAGGAAAGCCTTTTAAAGCAAATAGTGTATACGCTGAGGCAGCTGGACGGCATAACCGGCGTAAAGCTTCTTATTGAAGGGAAAGAGGACGTCCGTCCCGAAGGCACGGACATTTCCCAGCCCATCAAGGTGCCCGATGAAATAAATCCGGTGCTGAACGGAATATTCAAGGCATTGTGGGATTAAAGGCCGTAAGCCCGAAGGGCTTGAAACCGAACGAAAAGCCGCCCGGGCATTTTTCTTTTTTTAACGGTGCCGGCGCTGTATTAAAGCCATTCAGACAGATAAGGAGAGGCGGATGTGAAATGAGGATTGACGGAAGGGACAACTCACAGCTTAGAAACGTGAGAATAACGAGAAACGTCATAAAGTACGCCGAAGGCTCGGTATTGATTGAAATGGGGGACACCAGGGTTATATGCACGGCCACCGTGGATGAAAAGGTTCCGCCTTTTAAGAAAGACACGGGCGAGGGCTGGGTTACCGCCGAGTACTCTATGCTGCCCAGGGCAACCAAGGAAAGAAACCCCAGGGACATCAGTAAACTGAAGATGAGCGGAAGGAGCCAGGAGATTCAAAGGCTTATCGGAAGAGCTTTAAGGTCGGTGGTCAATTTTAATCTCCTTGGGGAGAGGACCATAATTTTAGACTGCGACGTCGTCCAGGCCGACGGAGGGACCAGGACCGCCGCCATAACCGGAAGTTTTGTGGCTCTGGTGGATGCCTGCAAGCACCTGGTGGACAGCGGAGTAATCCCCAAGATACCCGTAACGGATTTCGTGGCGGCTGTCAGCGTGGGAATAGTGGGAGATGAGGAGCTCCTGGATCTGTGCTATGAGGAGGATTCAACGGCCGACGCCGACATGAACGTGGTTATGTCCGGGGACGGCAGGCTTATCGAGGTGCAGGCCACCGGGGAGAAGTCTCCCTTCGAAAGGGAAAGGTTTGAAAGGCTTTTGGAACTGGCGAAAAACGGGATTGATGTCCTGGTTAAGGCACAGAAGGAGGCCCTGGGGCCTTTAGCCGATGAAGTGGGGAGGGTAACCAGGGATGAAAAGGCTGATAGCGGCGACCAGGAACAGGGGCAAGCTGAATGAAATCAGGGAAATACTAAAAGACCTGCCCTTCGATATTATTTCAATGGAGGAGGCAGGTATCAGCGAGGATATAGAGGAACGGGGCAGCACTTTTGAAGAGAATGCCCTGATCAAGGCTATAGAGGTGTCAAGGCTCACCGGGGAGATGGTGATAGCTGACGACTCGGGCCTTATGGTAGACTACCTGGAAGGAGCGCCGGGCATCTATTCCTCCAGGTTTGCCGGCGAGGGCGCCGATGATGCCCAAAAAAACGCCAAAATCCTGGCCATGCTGGAAGGGGTGCCCTTTGAAAAGCGCTCCGCTGTGTTTGTGTGCGTGGCGGCGCTGGTGTTTCCCGACGGCAGGAGCTATACCTTCAGGGGCGAGTGCAAGGGATACATAGCATTAAAGCCGGAAGGGAAAAATGGTTTTGGGTACGACCCCCTGTTTTACATGGAGGAATATGGGATGACCACGGCTCAGCTTGACCCTGAGACCAAGAACGCCATAAGCCACAGGGGGAAAGCTTTGAGGAAAATGGCCGAAAAGCTTCGGGCCATGGTCCGGGAAGGGGCAATATAGACTATCACGCATAGTTGACAAACGGATTGGCGCTTTGTATAATAATAAAGTCCTGTAGAAAAACGCGGGTGTAGTTCAATGGTAGAACATCAGCCTTCCAAGC
>JAKOSZ010000058.1 GCA_029776555.1 Bacillota bacterium
TCATTTTTCAGTATCTCTATGCTCCTGGCCTGACTTATGCTGAACAACAGGGTCGCCGGTACAATACCCTCTTCCACCGCGGCGCTGTCGGCTCCTACAATAAGGGTGTAAGGATCCCCCGGCTTATGGTAGTTGCTGTTTTGCTCCATCACCTTGTCGTAGTTGAGGAAGAGGTTGAATTCGCTGAGCAGGTTATTCAGCTGGTCAAACCTGGGACTGGTCTCCAGGTAGTCGGCCATTACAATAAGACGCCCTCCGCCCCTTACGTATTCCCTTAAAAGCCTCACTTCATCCGGCTCAAAATCGTACTTGGGGGCCAGGATGACCACCGCCGCGGCGTCATCAGGAACCTTTTCCTGTACGGTCAGTTTAATAGGCTTTACTTCATAGTTGTTTACCTCAATCTGCTCTCTGAAGTTGGTAAAGTCCTCGTTAGGCTTTCCCTCTTCGTGGCCTTCCGTAAAGTACACCACGGGAGTATTTTCCGAAGTCACGAACTTGATGGCCCCTGTAAAGGCCTGTTCCGCCTTGGTGCCTATGACATACCTGGAAGCCATCCCATAGGCATTGGTGCTATAGCTGTATTGAATAAGGTCGTCATCTGTGAGCTTTTTAATCTTGCTGCCGGACTTCACCACATAATTTCCCTTTTCCAGCTTTCTAAGCCCGGTGGGGTCCAGCTGTGCAATGAGGCCCGGGTTCTTTTCCGGGTCAACGTATTTTACCTCCACCATGGGATACCTGTCGTAATATTTCAGCATCTCCACAACTTCAATGGTGCGCTGGTCACTTTCGCTGATTTTGCCGTCGTCAAAAAGCCCGTATATCTCAACTTCCTTCTTAAGGCCTTCCAGGATTTCCCTGGTGACGTCATTTATGGAATACAGCTTGTTTCTGCTCAAGTCAAACTCCAGCGGTATTAACTCCATTATTATGTTTACCACCATGGCTATTGCAATCGCAACGGCAGTAAAGATAATAGCGTTAGAACCATATTTCAAATTACGGCTCCTGCCTATCTTCTTTATCCAGATCCCCAGATTTAAAGCTTTCATTCCAATCACCCCTTAGTCCAACGCCTTCTCTCATATACTCTCACCGTAATAAACAGCATTATGAATATGAAACTCAGGTAATACACGACGGTGCTTACATCAAAAATTCCCCTGGTAAAGTTATCAAACCTTGCAATGATGGATATCCACTTAAGAGCTTTTCCGGCTATCCCTCCTACGTAGGTCCCCGCAGAACCGATAGCCCACATGAGCATTACGCTCACAAAGCTGACCACACCGGCAATCACCTGGCTTTCGGTGAGAGAAGACGCAAGCACTCCTATGGCTATCACCGAAGCACCGAAAAGGATCAAGCCAACATAGGCGCCCACCGTTTGGGCCGAGACATGGCCGCTGTAAGCCACAACGATAACCTGGTATACAAACGTGGTGACTACCATGATAAGGTATACAAAAAAGGCCGCAAGGTATTTGCCTAAAATCAAGCCCGTCAGGCTGACAGGCGAAGTTAAAAGAAGCTTCTCCGTCCCGGTTTTCCTGTCCTCCGCCAGTATCCTCATGGTCAATATCGGCAGTATAACAAAAAGAGCCACCCTCAGGTTAAGGAAAAAGCTTGAAAAGTCCACTATGCCCGTATAAATGACGAACCTGAAGCTGGCAGAAGCCAGCAGTATAAACACCCCTATCAGTATATAGGCCATGGGAGAGTAAAAGTAGGCCTTAAGCTCCCTCTTAAGAATAGCCAGCATTTCACACAACCTCCTTCTCTTCGGTAGTGATCTGCAGGAAGATGTCTTCCAGGGACATGTCATAGGACCTCAGTTCAAGAATCGGGTAGCTGTGTTTGGACAGCTGGTGGAAAACAGGCCTCCTGACGTCAACGTCTTTGGAGGACTCAATCACGTAGCTCCCGACGTTATCCTGATAACCCGCCAGCTCCACGTACTGCACGCCGTCAACGCTTTTCAGCAGCTTAGCCACTTCGCTGTCGGGTCCTTCAATCTTTATGGTAAACTTGGTAAAGTTGCGGAGGTTTTGGGAAAGGTTTTCGGGAGTGTCAATTGCCGCTATTCTGCCTTTGTTGATGATGACCACCCGCTTGCATATGAAGCTGACCTCCGGAAGAATGTGGGTGCTCAGTATGATGGTGTGCTCCCCTCCCAGGGCCTTTATGAGCTTGCGTATTTCTATTATCTGGATCGGGTCCAGGCCTACCGTGGGCTCGTCCAGGATAAGGACGTCAGGGCTCCCGATAAGCGCCTGCGCCAGGCCCACCCTTTGCTTATAACCCTTGGAAAGGTTGTTTACAAGCCTGTTGCTTACGTGGGTGATGCCCACCAGTTCCATAATGTCCCTTATTTGGCCCCTGGCCTGCCTTCTGTTCACCTTTTTAAGCTCGCTGACAAAATATAAAAACTCCCTCACCGTCATATCCGTATAGAGGGGCGGGTGCTCAGGCAGGTATCCCAGGTGCCTTTTGGCTTCCAGCGGTTCCTCCACGATGTCGTGGCCGCAGACCTTTACGGTGCCCTCAGTAGAGGAAAGGTAGCCGGTGATAATATTCATGGTGGTGGTTTTTCCTGCCCCATTGGGCCCCAGGAACCCCAGGATTTCTCCTTTTTCGACGGTAAAATTCAAGTTGTCTACCGCGGTTATCTGACCGAACTTTTTGGTTAAATTCTGAATTTCAATCATTATTTGACCCCCTGACTTGGACAACGCTTGTGTATACTTTAATTATTATGCAACAGATGTATTAAGAAATTGTGAACAATTTGTAACATTAATCCCGACACCATTCAATTATATTAGGTTTTTTCGGCAAGTACAAGACATTCCATCTATTGGCCGGCCTTCCAGCTTTATCTCCGGCCTGTCGCCCGCCCCTATCCTTATCTTAAGCCCGCCGGCCGACTGGGCGCCGCCGTCTCTTTTCAGCTTCGCCGACAGCCTGGACGCCGGCGGCGGTGTTAAGATTCCCTCTTCCCGTGAGTCTTTAAATATACAAGAAGGTGTCTTGCCAGCGCGCCCAGAAGGGTTCCGGCAGAGTCTATCAGCACATCGGCTGCGGACATATATCTTTCAGGGACAAAATACTGGTGAATCTCATCGGTTACCGCATATAAACCGCCCAGAAGCAGGGAAAAGGCTACAGTTTTTAAGCCTTTCCTTTCAGGTGAATAAAGGGCGCCGTACAACAGGGCCCCCAGCACAAAGTACTCGAAAAAATGGGCCGCCTTCCTTAACAATAATTCGGAAACGGGCAGGACCTTGTCTCCCAAAAGGAAGAAAAGCGCCTTATTGAGAATTGCCGTCAGGGTCCCGCTCTCTCCCGCCGACACATGGCCCGGCAGGCTGGACTGGATGAATATAAAAAGGCACCACAGCGCCACCAGCAACTGTCTTTTATACCTTCTCAGCATTACCCATACTCCCCTGCAGGATATAGAAATATATTACCACAAGTCTGCCGCCCTGATACAGAAAAACAATTTGTAATCAGCTCCCTGTTCCTTTCCGGAAAGGAAGAAGCTGCTCCCGAAAAGAAGTGCCGGGGCAGGGTCTTAGTCCCAGGCCTTTGCCCCAAACCCCGCCCCGGTGGGTAAATTCCGGGCATAAAAAAAGAAAACCGGTGTCCGGCGGAAAAAACAAGCCATGGCGGCCTGCGGTATATCCGGGCCTGAAAGCCGCCCACCGGAAAGGCGTGGTCAAAGGTCCGGTGAACGCTTTTTAAGCCGGCCCGGCGCCCGGTTTTTATTTTTTGCCTGCCCTGTATAAATGCCGAGCCGGTCCCAGGCCGGGCCGGCGCCCGGTTTAACGCCTTTTTCCGGAAAAACACGACCCTATGGGTCCCAGCAGTGAAAACCCGGCTATTAAAAGCCATTCGTTTGACGTCAGCGGGACGGTTTTGAATATGCTTCTTAAGAAAGGTATGTATATCACCGCCAGCTCCATGGCCAGGGAGACCAGTGCCGCCATCACCAGGCCCATGTTGTTAAAAAGCGGCACTTCCAGGATGCTCCTGCGCTCCGACTTGCACTCAAACACATGTATGAGCTGGGTCAGCACCAGGGTCATAAAAGCGCTGGTCCTGGCCAGGTCGGTGCTGCCGGTAAAGTAGAGGACGCTGGCTAACACTGCCAGGGTGCTGAAGCCTATCAGCGCCCCCCTTACCAGGATAAGCCTTGAAAGCCCCCGGGAAAAGATGTGCTCATTGGTCCCCCTGGGCGGCATTGTCATCACGTCCTCTTCCGGAGGGTCAAAGCCCAGGGCTATGGCAGGCAGGCCGTCGGTCACAAGGTTAACCCAGAGTATCTGTATGGGGAAAAGGGGCAGCGGAAGGCCCAAGAGCATGGCCAGGAACATGGTAACCACTTCCCCCAGGTTGCAGGAGAGCAGATAGCGGATAAACTTCCTTATATTGCTGTATATCACCCTGCCTTCTTCCACAGCCGTCACTATGGTGGCGAAGTTGTCGTCCAGCAGTATCATGGACGAAGCTTCCTTGGTCACATCGGTGCCCGTCATACCCATTGAGATTCCTATATCGGCCTCTTTAACCGCCGGAGCGTCGTTTACCCCATCCCCCGTCATGGCCACTATATGCCCCGTTTTTTTCAAAGCCCGCACTATCCTGAGCTTATGCCGCGGCAAGACCCTGGCGTATACCGAAATGGAGTTGATCTCTCTTTCAAGCTGGCTGTCGGTCATCTCCTCCAGCTGGGCGCCGGTGACCACTTTCTGCCCGGGGCTGTATATGCCAAGTTTCCGCCCTATGGCCGTCGCCGTCAGCCTGTGGTCCCCCGTCACCATGATGGGTTTTATCCCAGCCATTTTGCACCTTTTTACGGCTTCTACCGCCTCTTTCCTGGGAGGGTCAATCATTCCCACCAGGCCCAGGAAAACAAGGCCTTCCTCAACGCTTTCCTTCCGGCAGTCCCTTCCGGCATGCCTTTTGAAGGCCACCGCCAGGACCCTTAAGGCCTTTTCTCCCATAGAGTCGTTGGCCTTCATGATCCTGGCTTTAAAAGCCCCATCCAGCGGAACCACCCCCCTGGAGGTGTAAGCCATGCGGCACTTTTCCACTATCACGTCGGGGGCGCCTTTGCTGAAGACAAAGAGCTCCCCCTGGGGGTTGCTGCAAACTACCGACATGCATTTCCTGTCCGAATCGAAGGGCAGCTCGTCAACCCTGTAATAGGCGCCGCCCAGTTCCTCAGCCGTCAGTCCCGCCTTAAGGCCGGCCACCAGCAGGGCCCCTTCGGTAGGGTCTCCGCTTATCTCCACAGCCCCCGCTTTGGCCTGCCGTCCCAAAAACTTCTTAAAAGCACCGCCGTTTCGCCGTATGGCGGTAATTTTGGCGTTGTTGCAGAGGATCCCCGCCTCCAGGATAAGCCTTAAGCTTTTATCTTTAAGAGGGTCAATCTCTCTTCCCTGGCAGAGAAAAGCCCCTTTCATACTGTTGCCGCTGCCTTCCACGTCTACGGTCGTGCCGTCGGGGGTATATATTTTTATAACCGTCATCTTGTTCTCGGTAAGGGTTCCGGTCTTATCGGAACATATAACCGTGGCGCAGCCTAAGGTCTCCACCGCCGGCAGCTTCCTTACAAGGGCGTTCCTCTTATACATCCTCTGTACTCCAAGGGCCAAAGCGATTGTCACCACCGCCGGCAGTCCTTCCGGAACCGCCGCCACAGCCAGGCTTATGCCCGCCAGGAGCATTGAGAAGACAGGTTCGCCTCTTAACACGCCGGTTACGGAAACAACGGCGCATATGGCAAGACACCCGTAGACAATGAAGCGCCCCAGGTGGTCCAGCCTTTTCTGCAGGGGAGTTTCCTCTTCCCCGATATTCTGTATCATATCGGCAATCTCCCCCATTTCCGTCTTCATGCCGGTAGCAGTGACCAGGGCCATTCCTTTCCCGCTGGTGACCAGGGTCCCCATATACACCATGTTTGCCCTGTCCGCCTGCTTTGCAATCCCTGCCTTCCCCGGCGGCAGTGAAGATTTTTCCACGGCTATGGATTCGCCGGTAAGAAGCGATTCGTCCACCTGCAGGCTCTTGCTTTCCACCAGCACAGCGTCGGCCGGGACCCGGTCTCCCGCCTCAAGGACTATCAAATCGCCGGGCACCACAAACTCGGCGGGAATGTTTAACTGCCTGCCGTCCCTGATAACCCTGGCCGTGGGCGCCGCAAGGCTTCTTAAGGCCTCCATGCTCCTTTCGCTCCGGTATTCCTGGATAAAGCCCAAGAGCGCGTTGATAACAACAATGGCAATTATGGTAAGGGATTCGGTCATTTCCCCCATGAACACCGATGCGGCGGTGCAGGCCAGCAGGATTATGACCATGAAGTCGGAAAACTGCTTGAAAAGCACCCCAATGGGGGACACCTTCTTCCGCCGGCTTATGGCATTGGGGCCGAAACTCCGGTACCTCCTCTCGGCCTCTCTTCCGCTCAGCCCCTTCCCATACGCCTTACCCTGCTTCGGCCCTTTTCCCTGGGGGTGTATTTGAATGCCCAAGAGCAATCTCCCCTTTCCGGGCAAGTTAAATACCTGGTCGTCCTATTCATATTCCCAAAAACAACTCCTTAGTACACCGGTGTGGGACTGGCCGGTACACAGTTTTGGCGCGGGAAAAAGCGAAGGCAGGTCAGGGAGTACCGGGTTTGTTTCACAAGGCAGGAGGAAGCCTTAGAAAAATCCGGATAAGGCCGGGGACACAAAAAAAGCCGTGCAGAGCGGGACACGGCGGCAAAGTTCTAAATTTTTTAACGGGAAAATATAATGAACCGTCAATTGCCATGCATCCCTTTTCCCCTTATGAGGAAAAAGCCATTATACAAACCCCGCATTACCGGCCTTTTAAACAAAGGGGCATGCCCGGGAGACAGGTGAAAGGGTGAAGCCTTATGCGCGGAAAAGCAATAGTGTTTATGTGCCTGGACCTTAAAAAACCGGTTTTGGTTGCTTCACTGTCAGTGTTCTTTCTACTGATGTTTGCTGCTTCGGTGCTGCTGGCCGGTTTTATCAGCCCTCTTAAGGGAAAGTACATAATATTGGACCCCGGATACGAGGGCTTTTATTCTGACATAAAAGAACTGCCTCCTGGCAGCAGGGATGTGAACCTGGAGATAGCGCAAAAACTAAAAAGGGTCCTGGCCAGGAAGGGCGCCCATGTGGAACTTACCAGGTCTGCCAGCCCCCTCCGGGGCAGCCCTCAAAGCCCGAAGAGTGAATTAGCAGGCAAGGTCATGATGATAAACGGCGGCAATTATGACATGTATGTGGGTGTCCATGTGAACCGGTCCGTTGACGGGGCATCGGCAGGCCCCTTGGCCCTCTATAACCGGCGGCTGCCGTCCAACTACCTTCTCGCAAAATGTGTGCAGGAGAGCTTAAACTCACTGGCAGTCCGGCGCGTTGGGCAGGGAGCGGGAAACTCGCCTGTTAAATCCGATTACTTTATCTTAAGGAACTCGGAAATACCGGGAGTTATTGTAGAAACGGGATTTATTTCTAATCCCGCGGAAAAGGCCCTCCTCCACGACGAAGCTTATCAATGGGATGTGGCGAAAGCAATCGCCAAAGGCCTCTTGGAATATTGGAAACAGGTGACCGAAAGCAATGCTGAAGGATGCCCCGGCGTCAAGGCGCCGGAAAAAGATGAAACATTTCACACCAATTCCACTTTTGATACGCCGTCTATGGAAAAGAGCTCATCCATAGCCAGGGCTCTTTCTTCCGTGCTGCGAAAGGCCAGGGTAATTTTAAGCGTTCTCTCGCTTCCGTCGTTTTCTTTCAGGTATTCAACGCTCTTTAAGGCTATCCCGTGTTTTTCAAAGACCCCGTGCACTGAAGCCATCAGCCCGTCCTTCTTGGAAAGCCGGACATAGAGGGTTTCATTCTTGCCGCGCTTCCGCTGGGCGATGTTTTTTTCGGCCTTTTTCAGCAAAAGCAGGGTGGTATATATGATGATGGCCGCCAGTACGGCGCCCATATAAAATCCTACGCCGGCAGCTATACCTATGCAGGCCACCGCCCAAAGGCTGGCCGCCGTTGTCAGCCCTCTGACGCTTAAGCCCTCCCTTATAATGGTGCCCGCCCCCAGGAAGCCTATGCCGCTGATCACCTGGGCTCCGAGCCTGGCCGGGTCAAGACTGGTGAAAACGCTGTACCTGTTGAAAATAAACAGGGAGGTGATCATTACCAGGGCCGAACCCACGCACACCAGGATGTGGGTCCTGAATCCGGCCGGCCTTTGTACGCTTTCCCTTTCGTAGCCGATAAGCCCGCCAAGGGCGCTGGCAAGAAAAAGCCTCAATACTGTATCCAGGTAGAAGTCCATCCCATTGCCCCCCAATATTATCCATGTGCTTCCACTAATAGTATATCATATCAGCAGGGCCATATTGCATGCAATTGTTTTAAGCCTCCCGAAACGGGACTTTTTTTAGCCGCGGCCTTATCAAACCGGGTTTGCCAGCCTAAATACCGGGTTTGCCAGCCTAAATAAATGAAGCGCTTTTCCCAAGCGCTTCAGCCCAACAACGGGATTTCGCGAATTACCCTTTTTGCCGCTCCCACGGTTTTCGCAAGGCTTAAGGGTTTATCAGCCTGTTAATCAGGTCCGCCATCTTTGTCCTGGAGTCTTTGAAAATCTCCAGGATTTTAAACTTTACCTTAACCGGTATGTTTTCCCCTTTCCCTGCCGAAGCCACTACCTTATACTCCTCTTCGTCAAGGGCCATTTCAAGGTTTTCCTTCACCGAATCCGGGATTGCGCCCCGGGTTGCGTCCACAAAGCACAGCGGCGGGAAAAGGACGCACCACCAGTTGGAGCCTTTAGCCTTCCCCACTTCAATCTTAAGGGCCTGGTAGTACCCCGCCGGAAGGGCAAGCTCACCGTAGGTTTTGGGCGGGAAAAGGTAAGTGCCGAAACAGGCCTTCACAGGGTAGTCCTTTCCGCTTTCCAGCACCGCCTTCCTGGCCGCTTCTTCGATCCGGCGCAGGTTGTTTTTAACAGCCTCCCGCGCTTCCTTTACATCGCCGGAGTTTTCAATCTCCCGGTTCATGTATTCAAGTACCGCGTCTCTTACGCGGTATTTTATTCCCTGGTCTTCGTCAGAGTCGCTGTTTGCCACCACATGCAGCCTGATGAGCCTGTCGGTAACCGGCTGCGCCTCACCGCCGGGATGGCGGAAAAAGGCCGCCAGGGAAATGAACACCGCCAGACACAGAAGCAGTGCCCCCGTTTTTATGGCAATGGGTCTGTCTATTAACTTCCTGAGTTTTTTAAGCAACAAAGCGCTATTCATTCCTATCCCCCTAAATTGCTGGTAAATGCGAAACTTTATATAAAGTATTATCTAAACCAATAAGTTTTATACAGCGCCAACAGTTTATAAATGAAAAACAAGGCGGTTCCCGGCCTGAAATTTTCAGGCCGTAACCGCCTTATTTATGTCCCTTCTGTACAAATAATATCCGCTTTTAGTCTCTCCGCTATGCTCAAAACCGCCTTCAGCCGGCGGCAGTTGCCTTTTGGGCCTTTTAACCCTCACTCATTCGCGTTTTTATTTTCCAGCGCTTTCTTAATGAAGCCCTTAAACAGGGGATGGGGTTTGTTAGGCCTTGATTTGAATTCCGGATGGAACTGCACGCCTATAAACCAGGGGTGGTTTTTCAGTTCCACAATTTCCACGAACCTTTCGTTGGGAGAAAGCCCGGACAGGACCAGGCCCTTTGAGGACAACACACCGCGGAACTCGTTGTTTACCTCATAGCGGTGCCTGTGCCTTTCATAAATCAGTTCATCGCCGTATATTTCCCGGGCCTTGCTGCCTTCCTTAAGTTTGCAGGGGTAAAGCCCCAGCCTTAAGGTCCCTCCCTTTTCATAAACCTCCTTCTGTTCGGGCATCAGGTTTATGACGGGGTACCTGGTTTCGGGGTTGAACTCGGAGCTGTTGGCGCCGTGCAGACCGGCCACATTCCTGGCAAACTCCACAACCGCCACCTGCATCCCGAGACATATCCCGAAAAAGGGTATCTTATTTTCCCTGGCGAATTTTACGGCCAGTATTTTGCCCTCAATCCCCCTGTCTCCAAAGCCGCCGGGGATAAGGATTCCGTCCGCCCCGCCCAGCTGCTCTTCCACATTTTCGGCGTTCAGGTGCCCGGAGTTGACCCATTTTATTCTTACGTCGGTATCGTTGGCTATCCCGCCGTGTTTCAGGGCTTCCACCACGCTAAGGTAAGCGTCGTGAAGCTCTATGTATTTGCCCACCAGGGCTATATTCACCGCATTGGACAGGTTCTTCTGCTTTTCCACCATCTTTTCCCATTCTCTCAAGTCGGGACGGCCGCAGTTCAATCCCAGGCGTTTGCAGACAATATCCCCAAGCCCCTCTTTTTCCAGCAAAAGGGGCACTTCATAGAGCACTTCCGCGTCAATATTCTGGATCACCCAATCTCCAGGAATGTTACAGAAAAGGCCGATTTTATCCTTCAGATCCTTGGGCAGCTGCTTCTCGGTCCTGCAGACGATCACATCGGGCTGTATACCGATACTCCTCAATTCCTTAACGCTGTGCTGGGTAGGTTTTGTCTTAAGCTCCCCTGCCTTGCCAAGGTAAGGAACCAGGGTCACATGGATGTACATCACGTTCTCTCTGCCAAGGTCAGCGGCAACCTGCCTTATGGCCTCAAGGAATGGAAGGCTTTCAATATCGCCCACCGTTCCTCCGATTTCGGTTATGACCACATCTGTGTGATTGGTCCTGCCCAGCCTGTATATCCTCTCTTTGATTTCATTGGTTATGTGGGGAATTACCTGGACGGTTCCTCCTAAATAGTCTCCTTTTCTCTCCTTGTTTATGACTGTCCAGTATACCTTGCCTGCGGTTACGCTGCTGTTCTGGCTTAGATTTTCATCTATGAAACGCTCGTAATGTCCCAGGTCTAAGTCCGCCTCAGCCCCGTCGTCAGTGACAAAAACCTCTCCGTGCTGGTATGGGCTCATGGTCCCAGGGTCCACGTTAATATACGGATCAAACTTCTGAATGGTAACATGCAAGCCCCGCGCCTTTAACAACCTTCCCAGTGATGCAGCCGTTATACCCTTTCCTAAACTTGATACGACTCCTCCGGTTACGAATATGTATTTGACGGACATTTTCTCCTCCTGTGTTCTTTGGCTATTTTATAATCCTGCAAGGTTTTTTAAATATGCAGTTGTAAAGACGTTTCTACAGCTATCAAAACCTCTTTTATTTTATATTTGACAATTTTTTATGTCAATAGAACGGTGTACCCGGGGGCAAATTCATCATCCCCCGCTTTTCCCCGGAAAAAGGGCTTTTACTCAAAATCCCGGGGGCCTGGGTCAAAATAATTAAGGGGAGTAAAACTACTCCCCTTCTTCCACCGTTTCTTCCGCCGACGTGAGAAGCTCCAGGGCTTTGCTGTATTGGGTGTCATACTCTATGATAAGCCGGTTGAGCTCTTCATTCAGCCAGTCCTGGGTTGTAAAGTCAAGCCGGCCGTATGCCCCGCCCCCCTTGGCCTTTTGGAAGGCCTTTATGGCCTCAAAGGTTTTCTGGTCCAACAGGGTGTCAGGCGTGTCTATGTCGTAACCCAAAAGGGTCAGGATTTTTTCGGCGTTCAGGACATCGGCGCTCTTTTGTCCAAGCCTTGGTTTGCTTACCTTCCTAAGCTTCTGAATGCTTCGAATATCGATACCCTTTACCGGCACGGGATCTTCTACCGGCACATCGGGCTCAAGGCCATTTCCGTCAATGACCTTGCCTGAAGGAGTGGTGTAAACCCCGGTGGTCATTAACACCCAGCCCTGGATTTCGCTGTCCATAGGATAGATGCTGTAGGTATACATTAATTCATAGGCGTCTACCTCTTTAATCCCAAACAGCAGCCTGTACCTGTTATAAGCCTCCGGTTTTAGTATGGGGACAAGGGTTTGGAACACGCCCTTCCCAAAGGTCCTGGTGCCCACCAGCTTGCCGGCTTTTGATTCCTGTATGGCCCCGGCGAGAATTTCCGCCGCGCTGGCACTTCTTCCGTTTACCAGCACCGCAATATTGTACCTGGGATTATGTTGGTACGAATAGTACTCCACATCCCGCTGTCTTTCCGACTTGTAATCCAATCTGGTAATCAGTCCCGTGGGAACAAGCCGTCTTGCTATTTGTATGGTTTCGCTCACCAGGCCGCCGGGGTTGTCCCTCATATCAAGGATCAGCTTTGTCACATTGTTTCTGTCCATTTCCATAAGGGCCCTGTTTATAAAAGCGGGTGCGTTCTCATCGAATCTTTCCAGCTTTATATACCCTATTTCGCCCCTGACCTCATAGTAGCCCGGAAGGACTTCTATCGGCAGCCTTTTCACCGATATGACGTTAACGCCAGGCACGCCATCCCTTATATAGCCTACTGACACATATGTGTCGGCCGGACCCCTGATAAGGTTGGATACTTCCACTGCCGTCAGGTCTTCAACACTTTCCCCGTCTACCGTGACTATTTTGTCCCCCGGCATCAGACCCGCCTCTTCGGCAGGGGAATCGGGGAATACGCTGATTATGACAACATAGTCCCCTTCTTTTTCAATCATAACCCCTATGCCTTCATAGGAGCCTGTAAGACCCCCATAAACGGTGTCGAACTCGTCAAGGGTATAATACCTGGA
>JAKOSZ010000059.1 GCA_029776555.1 Bacillota bacterium
GGCTTCCTCATCCCCGGCTTCCCTCTTCTTCACCTGCTGCAAAAACCTCTCCTTCTGGTCCATGGGGTCGTTGAGCTCGGAAAAGGCATTACCCATTTCCCCGATTACCGTGAATATTTCGAACCTTTCCACCAGATCCGGCCTGTCGGGTTTTTTCTTGGCCAGGGGCGACACCTCAATGGGGTAGTCATATATAATTGTAGGATTCACCAGGTGGTGTTCAACACACTCTTCAAATACCAGGTTCAGCACTTCCCCTTTGGTCATAGAGTCCTTTACTTCCAGGTTTTTCTCCTTTGCGACCTTCCGGGCCTCCTCGGCGCTTCCTATCAGGTCAAAATCAATCCCTGTGTATTTCTTTACCGCTTCCAGCATGCTCATCCTGTTCCAGGGAGGCGCAAGGTCAATGCTGTGCCCCTGGTAGGTGATCCTGGTAGTGCCCAGCACTTCCATAGCCACGGAAGAGAATAATTCCTCCGCCAGTTCCATCATCCCTTTATAGTCGGTGTAGGCCTGGTATACCTCCATCATGGTAAACTCGGGATTGTGCTTTACGGATATTCCCTCGTTTCTGAACATCCTCCCTATCTCATACACCTTCTCAAAACCGCCGACCACCAGGCGTTTTAAAAACAACTCCGGGGCTATCCTCAAATACAGCTCAATGTCCAGGGCGTTATGGTGGGTAATAAACGGCCTCGCCGTACCCCCGGAATGTATCACGTTTAAAATGGGCGTCTCCACTTCCAGGAAACCCTTCCGGTTTAAAAAGTTCCTGACGGCGGTTATGGTTTTGCTCCTGGCAACAAAGGTTTTCCTGACCTCAGGATTCACTATCAGGTCCAGGTACCTTTGCCTGTACCTCAAGTCCGTGTCTTTAAGCCCGTGCCACTTTTCGGGAAGGGGTCTTAAAGATTTTGTAAGGAGGGTTATCTCTTTTACTTTAACGGATATTTCCCCGGTGCGGGTTTTGAAAACCTCACCTTTAACGCCCACTATATCGCCTATATCAAGCTTCTTAAACTGGCCGTATGCCTCCTCGCCCACCTCATTTATCTGTACGTACAGCTGTATTTTCCCGTCGCCGTCCTGTATATGGCAAAAACTCGCTTTTCCCATTTCCCTCTTGGACATGATCCGGCCTGCGATGGAGACGGTCTGTCCTTCCATTTCTTCAAAACTGTCGATAACCTGGGCCGTAGAATGGGTTACAGCGTACTTGTAAATCTTGAACGGATCCTGGTCCTTCTCCTGCAGCTCCTTTAGCTTTTGTCTTCTTACCTTCAGGATTTCGTTTAATTCATCCATTTCAAGGTCAATTCCCGTATTATCGGCCATCGCGGCTCCTCCTATGTGTATAACTGTTTTTTCCTCATTTATAAAATAACAGTTTACCTATGTAAACTGTTATTATCCAGCTAACCGTCTTTATTACTTTATTATAAATAAGTATGAAAAACATAGCAACTCCCCGCTGAAATAAACAGCCGGAAACTTGCCTATTTCTTAATATCAAGGATCTCAAAACGTATGACCCCGGCAGGGGCCTGAACTACCACCGTGTTCCCGACCTTTTTCCCCAATAAAGCCCTTCCTACGGGAGATTCGTTGGAAATTTTGGCGCGATCCGGATCGGCTTCGGTAGAACCCACTATCGTGTATTCAACTTCCTCTCCCTGGTCCAAATCCAAAAGCCTGACCTTCGCCCCCAGGCTCACTTCCCCGGTGTTTATCTCGTCTTCGTCTATGACCTTGGCATTTTTAAGCATCATTTCAAGCTGTGCTATCCTGCCCTCTACCTGCGCCTGCTCGTTCTTAGCCTCATCATACTCCACGTTCTCGGAGATATCTCCAAAAGAGAGAGACTGTTTAATCCTTTCAGCTACTTGCATCCTTTTAACACCTTTTAGGTATTCCAACTCTTTTTCCAGCTTCTTAAGTCCTTCATAAGTGAGAACAATTTCTTTATTAATCATGCAAGCGCCTCTCCTTTTTTAAATTTTTGGATGAAATATATTATAACCGGTTTCAGCATATAAAAGCACTGGCGCATCGTCCCCCGGTATAACACACAGCAAAAATAAAATAAAGCCCGGGAAAACCCGTAGTGTCCCAATTATTGTGCAATTACACTTCTTTTACCCTTATTTTTTCGTTAATTATAGAATACAAAGCTCCCATTGTCAAGAATTCGAGATTTAAGCCCTTCTTAAGGCAACCGGTCTTTTGGCCCTCCATTCCCTCAGGCTTTTCCCATAACTCTATGCGCGCCATGCCTCCCTGTAAGCCCGGTAAGCCTGTAGCCGTCCTTTTTAAATACCCTGGAAATGCCTTCAAGCAGGCCGGCATCGTATACTCCTTTGTTTTCGCTGGATTTTATGCCGTATCTCGAGCACAGGATAATTTCCGCCAGTTCCAGGCCGGTGTAACAGCGGAGCACATTTTTATCAAGTTTTGAAATAATTTCTTTGGGCAAGGCTACTTCAATTCCTTCCACTATTGCCGGGATAAGGGATAAGAACCTGGCCGGAATGCTCCCGTAGTTGACCACCACGGCTTCGGGATTTATCCGGAACCTGGTGAAGTATTTCCCAAGCCCCCCCAGGTTAATGACAATGTGGGCCTTCTTCAGGCATCCCGTCTCTTCCCTTAAAACCACCGGCAGCCCCGTATCAAACAAAACCCTGTCAATGCTGTCCCTTAAGGATTCCTTATCCGGGGTAATAATATCCAGGTATTTGACCAGGGCGGACAGTCTCTGTACGGTTGAGTGCAGTTCTTCCGCCGCCTCCCCCTGTACCACCGCTATATTCATGTCCTCCAGCCTTATACCCTTGTCCCGGGATATGGCGTTGATAATATCAATCAAAAGGCTTCTGAAGAGAAGCTTCATGTCGCCGTAAGGAGGCCTGAAGGCTCCCTCGGGGCGGTATGCCTCGTAGACGCTTAAGGGCAGGAAAACCGGCAGCGGACCTGTTTCGCCGCCTATACCGGCCATCAGTTTCCCTGCCTTTTTCAAGGCCTTCTTTAAATCCTTGGGGCTCTGGGGAAGCCTTATAAAATAGACTCTCAAATCTTCGTAGAGCTCCCGGGCGGAAAAGAATTCGCCGTGTCCGGTCTTTTTAAGGCCCCTGAAGGCCCAGGAAAAAAGTTTTCTTTTTACGGATGCCTGTCTCTCCTGGTCGTAAGCCAAACAGGCCAGCCCTATTTCCTTCATCTGGCAAGCCTTCCCGGCATGTTTTGTTACTAATGAATACTATTTTAAATGGAAAGAAAATATGCAGTGCCGAAAAAGCCCGGTAATAAATAAGAGGGTACCTGGCGGTACCCTCTGTATGTATCTTGCTAGCCCCTTAAGAAATCCATCGGCAGCGGCTCCGGCCTTTCACAGGTGCTCCTAATGTCTATGTGCTTTCCCTCTTTGGAGGCGTCATGGAAGCCCCACATGACGTCCAGGACGTGGTAGGCCATTTTACCGTTAGCCCTGTGCTTCCTGCCCTCCGCCAGGGCGATGGCCATATCCGCCACACCGATGCCCCTGCTGTTTTCCGCAAAGCCATGGGTTAAGGGTATCTCCTTCCACTCGCCCGAGTCCTTCCTCCTTACCATAACGGGGCCTTTAAAGGTGTTGGGATCGGGGACCTTAAGCGTCCCTTCGCTTCCGTATATCTCTATGTTGTGCAGATGGTGCGCCCATACGTCAAAACTGGTTATAATGGTTCCTATGGCGCCGTTTTCAAAGTCCAAAACACCTGCTACATGGGTGGGCACTTCAACCTTTACTCTCGTCCCGCGCTTGGGCTGACTGGTTATCAGCCTCTCAGGGAAGGTAATCCTGGCAGAACTGGTCACCCGGCGGATGGGGCCTATAAGTGAAATCAAAGCCGTAAGGTAATAAGGTCCCATATCAAACATGGGGCCTCCGCCCGGTTTATAGTAAAACTCAGGGTCCGGGTGCCAGCTTTCGTGGCCATGGCATGCCATAAAAGCCGTGGCGGCAACGGTTTCGCCTATCCAGCCGTCATCAATAAGCTTCCGGCACGTCTGCAGCCCGCCGCCCATGAAAGTGTCGGGGGCGCATCCCACCAGCAGGCCCTTTTCTTCGGCCAGCCTTAAAATTTCTGCCCCGTCCTCCCTTTTAACCGCAAGGGGCTTTTCAACATACACGCTCTTTCCTGCCTTAAGCGCGGCCATACAGACTTCGGCGTGGGCTCCGGGAACAGTCAGGTTTATCACTATCTTTATCTCCGGATCCGAAAGCAGCTCTTCCACCGAACAGGCCTTGGGGATGTTAAACTCCTCCGCCCTGGCCCTGGCCCTTTCGGGTATGATGTCAGCCACCGCAACTACTTCCAGGTTGTCAAAGACCTGGGTGCAGTTTTTAAGATAAATGCCGCTGATGTTTCCGCAGCCTATTATCCCAACCTTAATTTTTTCCATATCGCCAACCCCTCTTTCCCTTAATTTGAAAAAGCAGGCATAAAGCTAAATCCGCTTAGCGGCCCAGAGGAAACCTCTCCGCATAATCTCCAGGGCCGGCCCATGGTCTATGACATCGGCATGGTGACCCAGTGAACAGTAGAAAACCCTGCCCTTCCCCCAGCGCTTCGTCCATACCACGGGCATGTCTACCTGTCCGTTGGCCGCGTGAGGGCCGTCAACCACAGGGAAACGAGTGGTAGCAAGCACTTCCACGGCGGGATCCACGTGGAGGTAGTAATGCTCGCTTTTTACCGTAAAGTCCTCTATTCCTTCAACTATCGGGCTTGAACCCTTTTTGATATTTACTACGTACTCCACTCCGTCATTTCCGGGGTGGGCAACCCATTGGCCGCCGGTCATAAACTGCCACTCCACGCTTTCCCGGAACGCGTCACACATGCCGCCGTGGCAGCCGGCAATTCCTACACCTGAAGCAACCGCTTCCATCACCGATTTCACCTGCTCGTACTTAATCCTTCCCATGGTCCACACCGGAATGATTAAATCAAGCTCCTTCAGCTTTTCCACGTCCAGGAACGCGTCAAGGGTCTCCTGGATTTCCACTTCAAAGCCTTCCTTTTCCAATACACCCTTGAAGACCTGGGAAACCTGGACAGGTTCGTGGCCGTCCCATCCTCCTCTTACAATCAAAGCTTTAGATACCATACCCATTACCCCCTTACGGTAATTTAGGAGACTTTTTTTGGCTTTGCCCCTTTTTAAAAGACGAATGTCAAGGCCGCAAGGCCTTTTTCACTGCCAGTCCTCCGCCATGAAGGAAAGCCATGGCAAAGATACAAGCATATTATATCACAGCGTGGTCAAACATTATAGGTAATAAGCCAAAGTTATAGGTAATAAGCCAAAGTATTAACACCTTTTGATTTTTAAAAAGCCCCTTCCTTCCGGGAATTTCCAGGTTAAGAATTACGCAAACCTCAGGGAAAGCCTAAAATTTGACCCTCTCATAACCCTCTCCCGGAAAGAAAAAGACCTTTTTTATACTTTATCAGGTCAAAAAAACCCCTTCTCCTGAAAGAAGGGGGTTTGCGCGCTTCCCGCGGCAGGAAAAAAGCGGCCTCTCGGCCGCCTATATTAAACTTACGAGTTCAAATCCTTATCTTTGAGTATAACGTCATGGGCTCCGCCCTCAATAATGCTTGTGGATGAAACAAGGGTAAGCCTTGCTTCCCTGTGAAGCTGCGCAATGCTGGTTACGCCGCAGTTGCACATGGTTGCTTTTATTTTGCTGATGGTTATGTCCAGGTTGTCCTTTAACTTCCCGGCGTAAGGAACATATGAGTCTACGCCTTCCTCGAAATCTATCCTGTCGGCTCCTCCCACATCATACCGCTGCCAGTTCCGCGCCCTGTTGGAGCCTTCTCCCCAGTATTCTTTGACGAAGGTGTTTCCTATTTTCAGCTTCTTTGAAGGGCTCTCGTCAAACCTGGCAAAATACCTGCCCATCATGACGAAATCCGCTCCCATGGCCAGGGCCAGCACTATGTGGTAGTCGTGGACGATTCCTCCGTCGGAGCATATGGGGACGTATATGCCGGTTTTTTCAAAATATTCATCCCTGGCCCTGGCCACTTCAATAACGGCGGTGGCCTGTCCCCTTCCGATCCCCTTCTGCTCCCTGGTGATGCATATGGACCCTCCTCCGATGCCCACTTTTACAAAGTCCGCTCCCGCTTCCACCAGGTAGAGGAAGCCCTCCCGGTCTACC
>JAKOSZ010000060.1 GCA_029776555.1 Bacillota bacterium
AATCTCTCGTTGTGTTTAAAATTTTGAAAATTCCTTCCGCTAAAAAGAGGACTATCAATACTATCTGTCGAATATTAAACATGAGACCTCCGCTCCTTTCAGACTCCTTTCAGGGAGTTGTGATGTTTTTTCACTTGGAGGTCTCATTTCTTCATCTTCCCCTTAAATTCCTCCAATCACCTACTAAAAGTTTACACTACCTCACCGAACTCAACGGCTTTTCCGCCTGCTTGTCACTCCTTCTTTTTCATCTGCCGGCCGGTAAAATCAATTGTATAATCATCCCTGTAAATCATACGGGATACGGGTATGAATTTATATTCAGCCTTCTTTAATGCCCTTATAATATCCGGCAGGACGGCTGCGGTATGGGGAGTATCGTTGTGAAAGAGCAGGATTGACCCCGGCCTTACCCTGCTCAAAATCCTGTTCATTATTTCCTCACGGCTTATTCCGGGTTTCCAGTCAAGGGAATCCACGTCCCACTGGATCGTGTAATATCCCAGCGCTTCGGCGGTGGTAATTACCGTATTGTTGTAGTCCCCGTAGGGAGGCCGGAAAAGGTCCACCGGTTTCCCTGTTATTTCCGAAAGCTTTTTCCCGCAGAGCTCGATTTCCGATTTTACCTTCCCGGCATCCAAAGCCCCCATCCTTAAGTGGGAGTAGGAGTGATTCCCAATGTCATGGCCGGCTTTTGCAATCTGCATTACCGCATCGGGGTATTTCTCCGCCCACTGGCCCACTATGAAGAAGGTGGCCTTTACCTCCTCCTTCTCAAGCTCTTCCAAAATTGTCGGTATGTCACTGGCCCCCCAGGCGCAGTCGAAAGTGAGGGCAACCATTTTTTCACTTACATCCACCGAGTAAATGGGCAACTGGCGCTTCTGGGAAAAGACGTTCTTAAGCTGCGGCACGGGAACTCTTGCCAGCAAAACCAGTATGGCGAGAAAAGCCAGACCCAAAAGGGTAACTTTCAGGGTCAGCCTCCTGAATCTTATAACAATAACCTTCATAAAAACAGACCCTCCACCCTGCAATCCTTTCATAATAGTTTATTCAGGCGGAGGAAATACATTACCGCAACTCTGGATTCCGACAGGACCCGGCGGACAATCCTATGATCCTTCTTTCAGTTACTATCAGGTCCATGGGCACATCGTGCTCATCTATGGGTATCCGGTCCACCAGCTGCAGCTCATAGGCGAGGCCGATCTTAGGGCAGCCTGGGGCCAGCCGGCTTAAAAACCTGTCAAAGTAGCCCTTGCCGTAGCCTAAGCGGTTTCGCTCCAGGTCGAAAGCAACCCGGGGACGATGACCAGGTCTATCGACCTGGGATCCACCGCCCTGTCTTTAGCGGGCAGGGGCTCGGGTATGCCCATTACCCCTTCCTTAAGGTCCGAAGCCATGTCTTTTATCTCACAGGCCAACATCCGCCTTTCCTCATCCCCGGAGAGCACCAGGGGCACCGCCACCCTCTTGCCCTTAAGCAGCATGTCCGCCGCCAGGTCCCGGGTGATTACTTCGTTCCTGATGCTTACGTAACACATCACCAGCCGGCTTTTTTTGAACTTCTTCAGCGCTTCAAGCCTTTTTCTGATGGCAGAGCTCTTCTCAAGGACCTCTTCCCTGGACATTTGATTCCTTTTATTGAGAATTTCCCTCCTGATGTCTTCCTTGTTCATCCTGTCTCCCTCCGGGGCTTATTCAAACAGCATGCAATCAATATAGAGGTCGGAAAAAGCGGGATAAGCCGAGAGCTCTATATACCTGATTTTCTTTTTAATTGCCTCTGCCTGGGCCAAAAGCCTCCTGGACAAAAGCCCTTCTACCGCGCCGTTTCCCGCCGCATTCCCAATGGACTCAACCTTCCCTTTGAGTTCCCGGGGCAGAAGCCCTATGGTAAAGGCGCTGTCAACGTTTATGTGGTTCCCGAAGCCCCCGGCCAGGTATACCCTGTCTATGTCATCCATCTTAATGCCGGCCTCCTCCACCAGGACTCTGACACCGGCGGCTATGGCAGCCTTG
>JAKOSZ010000061.1 GCA_029776555.1 Bacillota bacterium
AGGTTTCAGGGAAAATAAACAGCGAGTACCAGGAAAACGGTGTTTTCATAAGCCCAATGGCGCCGTCACCCGGGGAAAAGGTGAAACTCATTTATGACGGGCTCCTGGCCAAAAGCGGGGCAACGGAAGTATACGCCCACGTGGGTTTTGGCTACAAATGGGAAAACCAGGCTTATTACAAGATGTCAAAAGCCAAAGCAGGTTTTGAAACTTCCATACCCGTCATAAAGGCCGACACCATGAACGTGTGCTTCAAGGATGCGGACAACAACTGGGACAACAACTCCGGGAAAAACTACTCCTTTGATGTGCTGCCGTAATTAACCGCTTGAAAAAGCGTCGAATACCCTTCTACCGTCTTTAACGCCATTCTCCTGTGTCAACCGGTTGGCTGTCCTGACTTATGCCGGTGTCGCTTAAGCGCGTCTTAATAACAGCAAGGGCTACAGGCTTTGCACTGTGCCCCTTGTTGACCTCATAAGAATAATATGGAACAGCTGCCGGCTTATGTGCCATTACCGGCAGCAAGGCCGCCGAAACCTTAAGCTGCTTAAGCAAAAAAGCGAAATGCCGGGATTAATTGAAGCGGAGTTTTTGCTGATGTATAATTAGTCTATAAATTCTTGGTTTCCTTAAGGAAGCTGTCGGAAGGAAAGATGAAAATGAAGCTTGGCATTGTAGGGCTTCCCAATGCGGGCAAAAGTACTGTTTTTAATGCCCTGACCAACGCGCACGCCGAATGCGCCAAATACCCTTTCAGCACCATTGAACCAAATGTGGGCGCGGTGCCGGTGCCCGATGAAAGGATGGAAACCCTCGGCCGGATGTTCAACCCGGGAAAGGTAACCCCGACAACAATTGAGTTCGTCGACATTGCCGGCCTAGTGAAAGGCGCCAGCAGGGGCGAAGGACTGGGAAACAAGTTCCTGTCCCACATAAGGGAAGTAGATGCTGTCATACACGTGGTCCGCTGCTTCGAGGACAGCAGCATACCCCACGTGGAAGGTTCCATCGACCCCGTCAGGGACATTGAGATTGTAAACCTGGAGCTCGCCTTTGCCGATCTGGAATCCCTGGAGCGGAAAATCGAAAGGACTCAAAAAATGCTTAAATCCGGGGACAAAAAGTACAAAATCGAAATAGACCTCTATGAAAGAATTAAGGCTATCCTGGAAAAGGGACTGCCCGCCCGCTCTCTTAAGCCGGATGAAGAAGAAAAACTCTTAATGGACCAGCTCTTTTTACTGACTTCAAAGCCTGTGCTTTACGCGGCCAACCTGTCGGAAAACGACCTGGCTGATCCCATGGGCAGTCAGTTTTTCGTCAAAATCAGGGAGTTTGCTGCCAGAGAAGGGTCAGAGGTCATTGCCATTTCCGCCAAAATAGAAGAGGAAATCGCCCGGTTAAATGACTCTGAAAAAGATGAATTCCTTTCGGTCCTCGGCATCAAGGAGTCGGGGCTCAACAGGTTGATAAAGGCGGGTTACAGGCTTCTGGACCTGGTGAGCTTCTTTACCATGAACCAAAAAGAGATCAGGGCCTGGACCATTACAAGGGGCACCAAGGCTCCCCAGGCGGCCGGCAAGGTGCACAGCGACTTTGAAAGGGGATTTATCCGGGCTGAAATAATCCCTTATGAACAGCTGGTGGCCTGCGGCTCCTACGCCGCGGCCAAAGAAAAGGGGCTTGTCCGCCTGGAAGGCAGGGATTACGTAATGCAGGACGGGGACATCGCCCTCTTCAGGTTTAACGTATAAATAAAAAGCGCCTTATGGCGCTTCTTTTTCAAATTCTTCCATCTCTTCATCGGTAAGTATGCTTTTTAAATCCAGTATGGAGATAATCTTCTCATCTTTTTTCGCAAAGCCCTCAATGTATCTGTTGCCCATCTGGCGAATAACCTGGGGTACGGCTTCCATTTCCCCTTCATTGAGCTTCAGCAAGCCTATTATGTCATTTACCACAAATCCCACCGACTTGCTGTCGATGTCCGTGACAACTATTTTTGTCTTTTTACCCACTGGCGTCTCGCCCATATTAAACCTCTTGTTGAGGTTTACCACAGGGACGGCCTTACCCCTGTTGTTTACCACTCCTTCTATAAATCCGGG
>JAKOSZ010000062.1 GCA_029776555.1 Bacillota bacterium
CCCTCTTAACACAAATCGACCTGTTTTCCTATATTATACTATATCTCAACTAAAATATCATATTTTTGACGGAAAAAAGAGTAATTCGCACGGTAAAGCCCCGGAAAGGGAGAAAAAAGGCCCCTTAAAAATGCAAAACAGCGAAAGGGTTGCCTTTACGCCCGAATCCGCTGCAAAAATCCCACCCTTCCTGTGGTCAAAACATTTCCAATGCATTAAAATAGACATATAAAGAATTTGAGGGGGTTGATTCTGTGAGCCTTAAGTACAAGCCTGACTTCGACAGAGCCTGTAAATACTGGGAAGCATACTGGAACCATGAAATCATCGACAGGCCGGTGGTTTGCGTAAGGTCCCCAAAAAGAGGGGTTGTCCAGGCAAACAGCCATCCCTATATGGCGGGAGCCGACGGGGATTATAAGAGCGCTATGGAAAGTTTCGACGCCTATGCCTCCACCACATATTTCGGCGGCGAGGCCATCCCCTTCTTTGATCCCAGCTTTGGGCCCGACCAGTTCAGCGCTTTTTTGGGAGCCCGGCTTGTATTCGGAGAAGGCACGAACACATCATGGGCCAAGCCTTTCGTCGAGGACTGGAAAGAGGCCTCCCTTGAACTGGACGAAAGCCCCGGCAGCGCTTTCAGCAAAATGCTGGAATTGATGCGCTGTGCAGCCAGCCACGGTCAAGGCAAATTCCTGGTGGGCATGCTGGACCTTCACAGCAACATGGACTGCCTAAGCGCCATACGAGGAGCAGAAAACCTCTGCCTGGACCTTATGGACTGTCCCGACCAGGTGGAAGCGGCCCTGAACAAGGTGCGAAGCCTCTATAAACCCGTGTACGAAAAGCTTTTTGAAGCGGGAAACATGGAATCAACGGGCAGCATCGGCTGGACGCCCTTTTACTGCAAGGGCAAATTTGCCACCATCGAGTGCGACTTTATCTATATGCTTGGCCCCGAACATGCGAGAAGGTTTGTAATACCGGCCCTGGCAGAGGAGGCCTCCTTTCTTGACCACTGCGTGTTCCACCTCGACGGCAAAGAAGCCTTAAAGCACCTGGAAGACATCCTGGCAATTAAAGAGATTGACGCCATCCAGTGGGTCCCGGGAGCAGGCCAGCCTCCCACCTATGAGTGGATGGACCTCTTAAAGAGAATTCAAAAGGCGGGGAAAGGCCTCCACCTTTACGACTGGGACATAAACGCCATTAAGCGCTGTTATAAGGAGCTGCGCCCCGAAGGGCTGGTTTTCGAAATATATGTCAAATCCCAGGACGAAGCGGAGGAGCTCCTGGAGTGGTTTAGGAAAAACACCTGAACCTGGCCGGAAGGCCGCCCCACTTTTTTCCGTATTGACAGACATCTTTCAATGTTATATTATGGTTATAGACTGCAGTACTGCATTATGTGGTTAATGAGTATACGCAATGTGGAGGTGGAACCAGAATGCCGGGAAAATATGATAAGGCCTTCTTCTTAGCCCTGGCCGAAAAAATCGCCCAAAAGGACACCCAGGTAAGGATTGCCACCTTAAGTGACGAGCTTACCATATCGCAGGTGGTAAAGTTTTTTGAAAGACAGGGCAGGAGTTTCTCCAAGACCATGATACAGAACTACTTAAGGGTAGGTATTCTCCCTCCGCCGAAAGACAAGAGGTATTACACCCGGAACCACCTTATTCTCCTGGCGCTGATAGATGACCTCAAATCGGTGTATTCCCTTGAAGAAATCAAGGGTGTCCTGAGCCCTATTATTAGAGACCCTGCCACTTTTGAAGACGACCTGATTGAAACTCCCTTCATTTATGACAGCTACCTGGAAATGCGAAAAAACGCCTTCAACCAGTGGAAAAAATCCCTGCCCGCCCTTGTGGACAGGATACTGGAACTGGTGGAAAGCGGGAACAGGCTGCCGGGCAGCCAGGAAAAAGAGAGGGCTACACTCTCCCTGGCTACCTTGACTGTAATGGCCCAGACCATAGCGATGAAAGAGATGGTGGCGGAACTGGTGAGCCATAAGGAAGCTGACTGAGCTGCCCGCCCAGGAATACAGGGTTAATCAACAACAAGGAATTTCCCTGTGGCGGGATCTATATACACCAGCCAGTAACCGAAGGCCCCGTACTGGGCTTTAGACCCTCCCGGCTGGACCCATTTGCATACATCTCCAAAGGGGCTCTTGTCCGTGCCGTAAACACCGGGGACACCGCACACGACACAGGCCATATTCCTTTTGGCGTCCAGATAGACTCCCACTATTATGTACCTGTATTTGTAGTGGGCCATCATGACAAAGGGGTTGAAAATCAGGGAAGCCCTTATCCCGCACTGGTACATTATGTTGTTAAGCTGGACGGGGTTGTGGGCTTTCCACCACCTGTAGTCGCTTCTCCCGGTTCCGAAAGGGTCCACCAGCTCAAAATTCATATCCATGCACTGAATAAACTTCTGGATAATGTCGGAAGCAGCAGCTCCCGTACCTGTCCCGGCGGCTTCGCCCTGGGTCTCTTCTCCGGTCCCAAAGGGCTTCAGCTGGCAGTTGACGCAGGAGGCGAAAGATTTTGCCCTCATACCGCCGTCAAGGAAGGGGCAGCCTGTCCCGGGACCGAAAACCTGGCTGCTTTCGCTCCCCAAAACACCCCTGCCGGTAGAATCTTCGCCTTTATCGGCAGTCTCCACCGCAGATACGGCTTCCGCCTTTTTCTCTTCTGCCTTGCCGATATCTTCATATAAAGCCTTTGGGGACAGAGTTTCATGGGGGCTTCCCGCTTTGCCCGGTGCTTTCGCTCCCTCATCCCGGCTTCCCTTTGACAGCTCCAATTCCTCCAGCAGGGGCTTCACAGGAGCAAAGGACGGCAGGGGAGCCTTCCTTTCCGTTTTGCTCTCCAGTCTTCCGTCATATTTGCTGTAAAGCCCGTATTTCCCGGTTGTATCGCTGTCAAGAGCCGACTTCAGGGCCTCTTTGATCTTTTTTATCCAATCGCCGCTCTTCTCCTGGCAGGCGGCCATGGGACAAATCAGTTCTCCGCCGCTTTTCCCCTTGTACCTGACTGCCACTGCCGCCGCATAGAGGTTTGACAGGGCAAGACCGGTTCCCTGTATATTTCCGGCATCAAAATCCCACTTTACTTCCCCTTTTCCCTTAACAAGCCCCACTTCTCCCACATACACCGGCCTTAGCCTCTTCCCGTCCTTTAAGAGAAGGAAAAGCCCGTATCCGAACCGGTCAATGTCCTCCCTCAGGTCCTGCACCACGGAACTAAGCCGCCCTCTGCCGTTATTAACCTCTATCCTCACATACCCGGAAGGGTTGCGCTCTTTGCCAAAGCCTCCGTCCACGCTGCTGAATATCATATAATACCTGGCGTAGTTTGATCTCCCGTTCATGGCTTTCACCTCGGGTTAAACAATCCCAATTACTACATATAACTACTACATATATATGAGAGAAAGCCTGTAACATTCTACCTCTTACCCGGCCATGCTCCGGTCTGTTAATTATATTGTCCTGAAAAGCCGTCTGGTCTTTGCTTTTGTCTCAAAAAGGAGATATGCAATAAACAGCGCCGCAGAAAAGACAGGGGTTGGTGGTGGGACAGGAAAAAGGGGGGAAAGAAAAGGGGACGGCTCCTTTTATTCCTGGGAAACCGTCCCCCTGCCTTATCTTCTTTTAAATGAACTTAAAGGGAGATATCACGTCTCCGTACCTGGCTCTCGCTTCTTCCAGTCTTTTTACCTGGGACTCCAGTTCCTTGGAGAAAGCCTCGGGCATAGGCAGCCTTCCGAAGACCTTCTTCATTCTCTCCATTTTCGCAAGGTATTTGGCTACCCTGACGGAGAACTGCTTTACATAATCCTCTTCAGTGTAGTCCTTGTTGAGTTCTCTCTTGAAGAGGGCTTTTAGGTCTTCGTACCTGGGTATCCTTCCCACCGGCGTTTCAATGGCATCATACTCTCCGTTCACCCGGCCGTCGGCCCAGAGTATCCAGACCTTTTTGTCCAGCTTGCCGTTTAAGTATTTCCCGTTCTCATCCTTCAGGAAGTAGTTGGTGGCATACACCTTGGGAGATGACTTCAGCTTTTCCCCAAACTTCAGGTGATTGCCCACATAAGTCCAGAGAGGCAGCACAACAAAGTCCAGGTTGGCCATGGGGTCGTGGACCCTTATGCCTTCCTCCCCGATTATTGCGGCGGTGGTTTCCGACTCCACGGTAGCGCCCAGGAAAACGCCGTGGGACCAGTTGAGGGATTCGGCAACGGGGACGGTGGTGTCAGAGTCCCTGCCTCCGTAAACGATAGCGGCAACCTTCACTCCCATGGGGTCGTTGAGTTTTTCATCCACATTCTTGAGTTCGTTGAGAGCTATGGTGTACCTGGCGTTTTTATGGGCATAGTTGATTTCCTTGCCATTCTCATCCTTTTTGCCCTTGTACCAGCGGCCGGAGTAGTTCTCTTCTTCATCGGGGGCCTCCTTGCCCATGCCGAGCCAGTAAGGCGTCCCGTCGTTTACCAGCACATTGGAGAATATTACCTCCCTGGGTGTGGTCAGGGCTTCATATATAAGCGGGTCGTCTTCAGGGTTTACGTCCTGTATGATGCCGAATATACCCTTTTCTACGTTAACAGCCCTCATTTCACCGTTTATGTTCCTGATATAGGCTATGTCATCGCCCACGATGGTCTGCCCGGGAAGCATGGCGGTGCTGGTCTTTCCGCACGCGCTGGGGAACGCCCCGGCAAAATAGGTAACACGGCCGGGTTTCCCGTGAACTCCCATGAGGAACATGTGTTCCGCAAGCCAGTCTTCCCTGTTGGCCTTCTGGATGGCCAGCCTGAACGCCAGCTTCTTAAGTCCTACACTGTTCCCCGCATACTGGTTATTGACGGTGTAAACCCTGTTTTCAACCAGGTCAATATAGATTCTGCGTTTGTCCACATTGACCGTCTTCCCGTTTTCAAGCTTGCCCGCCGAGTGGAGGAAGAAAAGAAAATCGTCGGAACCTTTCAGTCTCTTGAACTCCTCGTAACCGGGCCTGTACAGGATCTGCTCACTGTGGACCACATAGGCCGAATCGGTTATCTGCATTGCCCTTAAAGAAAAGGGCGAATCGGCAGGCCCCAGGCTGAAGAAGGCAACCAGCATTTCCTTGCCTTCCATAATGCCGTTCAATATTTCCCTTATCTCGGCAACCCCTTCTGGCTGAAGCATGGTATTGACACTAATGCCCCAGTCCACCTTCTCAGACACCAGGTACTTGGTATTGGCCTTATCCCGACCCTGGTCTTTAATCCCGTCAAAATGGACTGTATGGCCTTCCATTTTCAGTTTTTTCTCTTCACCGTTCTTAAGGGCCAGCTCCTTTATGTAGGCTCTGTCCTCAAGAGAATCTGTTATAACCGTCACTTTTGCCGGTTTGCAAAGCTCGATGGCGTCGTACAAATACTCCATGACCTTCCTGTTGTTAAGCGCCTCGATTTTCTTCAGGTTATTCTGGTCAATTACCATATCCAAGCCTCCTTATGTGTTACATGTAAACCGGTTATCGAATTCTGTCAAATATGCATCCTACGGCATAAATTCTTGCAAAGATTTTGGACTGCCGCTAAACAGTCCTTTTTTATTTTA
>JAKOSZ010000063.1 GCA_029776555.1 Bacillota bacterium
CTACGCCGGCGTCTTTCAGGAAGCAGAGGCCAGGGGGTTCAGGCCGGGCAACATTGCCGGCGTGTCGGCAGGGGCGCTGGCAGGCGCCTTCGCCGCGGCAGGCTTTGATTCGGATGAGCTTTACTCTGTAATTAACGGCTTCGACTTTTCCCAGATGGACCTGGGGAACATAAAGAAAAAGGTGCCCATAGTCGAAAGGTACATGGAGTTTGTCAGCACGTTCAGGGGGCCCGGAACACCCACAGTTTCAGCCTTTGTGAACAGGTACCTGGCGGGAGCGGGCAGCGATGTGCGGATTGCCTCCCAGTCCATGGCTTTAAGGGGAGCAATGCTGGGCAAAATCATTACTTACTGCAAGGAAGGGGCCCTCTTTGACGGCGATTTGCTGGAAGAGTGGGTAAGCCGGGAACTGGCCCGCCGGGGTGTCAGGACCTTTGCCGACCTTAAGGGCGGGTTTAAGGACAGGGAAAACCCCCAGGGCTATAAGGTAAGGATGACGGCTGTGGACGCCTTCAGGGTAAAGGTAGTGGTGCTGCCCGATGACATTTCTTATTACGGGATAGAGCCCGACAGGCTGGAAGTGGCAAAGGCGGTAAGGATGAGCACCTGTGTGCCCTTTGCCTTTAAGCCGGTGGAACTGGTGAGAAAAGAGGGGAAAAGCGTCAGGAAACACTACCTGGTGGACGGAGGCATACTGGACAACTTTCCCCTGTGGCTCCACAACAGCAGGGGCCTCATCCCCACCGTGGGTTTCAGGATTGACGGGACAGGGAATGACAAGCCCGACAAAAACGATCCCCTTGAAATATTAAAGGCCATAATCTCTGCTGTCCATGACACAGGGGTGCCGAAAGGCTACTACAGGCCCAGGTATATTGGAGACATAAAGGCCGGGAAGGTCCATTACCTCGACTTTAACCTGTCGGAGGAAGAGAAGGAGTACCTGCATAATGCGGGGAAAAACGCAGGCGCGGAGGTTTTCGGCAAGATGCAAAAGGAGTACCGGGGCTTATCAAGGGAAAACCCATTAGCTTATTTGCTGGCCAGGGTGTTTGCGAAAAAATGAGATAATCCCGAGAAAAATCTCCTTCCTTTAAGCTTCTTTTCTTTTTGCCCGTTTTGTATTATTATATTCCCATAGCTGTTTACTCCGATATCCAAATACTGTTACACAAACAGAAAACAGTGCCTAAGGCGGTTTAAAATGCGGCGGGAAGATGCGCCGCATGTTGCCCGTAAGGCATATTTTAGGGGGAGAGAGATGTTTTACAGAAGCACCAGAGGGGGTATTGACGGGCTGACGGCTTCAGATACCATTACAAGGGGAATAGCGCCGGATGGCGGGCTTTTTGTGCCGGAATCCCAGGTCAGATTATCCCTGGATGAAATTGAGAACATGTCAGCTATGAATTACGCCGAAAGGGCCGTTTTTATACTCAAACCCTTTTTGGGAGATTTTAGTGAGGATGAAATCCGGGACTGCGTCAACAAGGCCTATACCCGGGAGAAATTTGATTCGGACCGGGTTGTGCCCCTGAGAAAACTCAATGAGAACGTAAGCATTTTGGAGCTGTGGCACGGGCCCACCTGCGCCTTTAAGGACCTGGCCCTGCAGATTCTGCCCCATTTGCTGCTGAAGGCGGCAGGCAAGACCGGGGAGAGCAGGGAAATAGTCATCCTGGTGGCAACTTCGGGGGATACGGGGAAGGCAGCCCTGGAAGGTTTTAAAGACGTGGATGGGACAAAGGTGATTGTGTTTTACCCGGAGGACGGGGTAAGCAGGGTGCAGAAGCTCCAGATGATTACCCAGGAAGGCTCCAATGTATACACGGTGGGCGTAAAGGGCAATTTTGACGACGCCCAGAACGGGGCCAAGGAGATTTTTAACGATGCGGCCTTAAGAGAGGTCATGGATAAGAAGGGCTATACCTTTTCCTCCGCCAATTCCATTAACTGGGGGAGGCTGGTGCCCCAGACAGTCTACTATGTTTCGGCCTATGCGG
The DNA here is from genome assembly GCA_029776555.1 of Bacillota bacterium. GTDB lineage: Bacteria > Bacillota > Clostridia > Acetivibrionales > JAKOSZ01 > JAKOSZ01. Next base: position 2,004 of record JAKOSZ010000063.1, read on the forward strand.
ATATGCTGGAAAGCGGTGAGATTAAGCCGGGGGAGAAAATAAACATCGTGGTTCCCACCGGCAACTTCGGGAACATACTGGCCGCCTACTATGCCGCCGCCATGGGCTTGCCCGTAAACAGGCTCATCTGCGCTTCCAATGAGAACAATGTGCTCACCGACTTCATTAATACGGGAATCTACGACAGGAACAGGAGGTTCATAAAGACCCTGTCTCCTTCCATGGACATATTGATTTCCAGCAATTTGGAAAGGCTTCTTTTCGAATTGACGGACCACAGCGGAAAAAAAGTGGCAGGCTGGATGGCCGAGCTCAGCGCCAGGGGCACCTACACCGTGGACAAAACTACCCTTAAGCGCATACAGAAGCTGTTCTGGGCGGGCTTTACCAATGACGACGAAACCCTGAAGACCATAGAGTGCATATACAAGGAGTACGGCTATCTCGTTGACACACATACGGCTGTAGCCATTGACGTGTATGACAGGTACGTCATATCCACGGGGGACATGACAAAGACCGTAATAGCGTCCACCGCAAGTCCCTTTAAGTTCAATGAGAGCGTGGCAAAGGCTGTTTTTGGCCAGGAAAGCATAAAAGGCCTTGGAGAGTTCCAGCTGCTGGACAAGTTGTCAAAAGGGTGCGGGCTTGAAATCCCGCCGGGCTTAAGGGATTTAGATAAAAAGGAAATAAGGCATAAACTGGTCTGCGAAAGGACCCAGATGAAGAAGGCCGTGATGGAGATTCTCGGAATCCAGTAGGAAAGGATGTTTTTCAGGGTTTTTATTGAAAACATAATGTCGAAGTTTGTTAAGGCCTCCCTCAGCCGGACCGGAGATATGCCGGGGCTGAGGGGTTATTTTTTACCCAGCCGGACAGCGGGTCAATATTTTATGTAAATTTCCCCTTGACGGTATTGATTTACTTAAAAAAATGTGCTAATATTGCGTAATATAAAGACAAATGTACGCCAGTAACGGACATGGAGGGAGGTCATGAGGAGAGATCCTGAGTACTTTCTTGTGGATTCTACCGTTTTGCCAGAAATTTTTTCAAAGGTTATGAAGGTAAAGAAAATTCTGGCCAAACATCCGGAGAAGAAGGTAAACGACGCGGTCAGGGAAGTGGGTTTAAGCCGCAGCGCGTATTACAAGTACCGGGATCACGTCTTTCCCTTTTATGAAACCTCGCGGGGGAAAGTCATAACTCTCTTCTTCGTGGTGGAGGACTTTTCCGGTATACTGGCGGGGATTATAAACCTTATTGCGAAAGCAAGGGCAAATATCCTGACCATAAACCAGAACATCCCTATAAACGGCCTTGCCGACGTGACCATTTCCATTGAGACCGAAGGCATGTGCATGTTTATAGAAGACCTGCTCAATGAGATAAGCAGGCTTGAGGGTGTTCGCAAGTGCGAAATACTGGCAAGAGAGTGATAACGGAGGTTAGCCATGGTAGAGATAGCTATTTTGGGTTACGGCGTTGTAGGTTCCGGGGTAGCCGAAGTTATAAGAAGGAACCATGACAGCATTAAAAGAAGGGCCGGCAAAGAGATAAGGGTGAAAAAGATACTGGACATACGGGATTTCCCCGACAGTCCCGACAGGGAGCTTATTACGAAGGACCCTGATGAGGTGTTTAGCGACCCCTCCATAAGCGTTGTGGTGGAAACCATCGGGGGAACAGGGGCGGCCCGTGAGTTTACCCAAAGGGCCCTGGAAGCCGGCAAGCACGTAGTGACTTCCAATAAGGAACTGGTGGCCGCCTATGGCCCGCAGCTTCTAAACCTGGCCAGGGAGAAGGGAGTCTATTACCTTTTTGAAGCCAGCGTGGGAGGAGGCATACCGATAATCAGGCCCCTGGCCCGCTGCCTGGCGGCCAATGAGCTGTACGAGATAACCGGGGTCTTAAACGGCACCACCAACTATATACTGACCAAGATGGAAAAGGAAAACATGGATTTTGAGGAGGCTTTAAAGGAGGCCCAGCGCAACGGGTATGCGGAAGCAAACCCGGCGGCCGACGTGGAAGGGCATGACGCCTGCAGGAAAATAGCGATTTTGTCTTCCGTTGCATATAATGAGTTCGTGGATTACCGGGAGATTTATACCGAAGGGATTTCAAATATTTCAGCTGCGGACATATCTTACGCCAGGGCCATGGAATCGTCAATAAAGCTTGTGGCCTTCAGCCGTAAGACTCCTAAAGGTGTTCTGGCCAGGGTGACCCCTGCCCTTGTGCCCAAAGGGCATCCCCTTTACAACGTGGAAGGCGTGTTCAACGGCATAATGGTGAAGGGGAACGCCGTGGGGGAGACCATGTTCTTCGGGCAGGGGGCGGGCAAACTGCCTACCGCCAGCGCAGTGGTTGCCGACGTCATCGACGTTGTAAAACACGACGGCAGCGGCATAGGTTTCCTGACGATGGGAGAAAAGGCGGGCAGGTTGGTTGACATAAATGAAGACACCGGCAGGTATTTTGTGAGGCTGAAGTCAAAGGACCTGTCCAAGACCCGGGAGCTTGTTCTTAAACTGTACGGAGATGTGAAGCAGGTGGAGCCGACCGGGGCGCCGGGGGCCGGCGGCGGTTATGGAGTGCAGAACGAGTTTGCCTTTGTGACCCCGGTGGCCCAGGAGCTTGAGCACATGCAAAAGCTTTCAGACATACTGCAGGCAGGAAGCGTTTTTGAGGCGGCTGCGAAAATAAGGGTCCTGGATAAATAGGATTGAAGTACCGGACTGCGTAAAACGGTCATGCTTCCAAAGAAAACAGCACGTCTCCAAATACCGGACTCGCATATTCCAATGGGGGGTTATAATAATGAAGGTAGTAAAATTTGGAGGTACTTCCTTAGCCGATGCGGAGCAAATAAGAAAGGTGTGCAAAATAATAACTGCGGATCCGGAACGCAGGCTCATCGTGGTTTCGGCACCGGGGAAGCGCTTTAAGGATGACATAAAGGTCACCGACCTTTTGATAAAGTGCGCTGAGAAGCGCCTGGAGGGCGGCTCGGCGGAAGAGGAAGCCGACGCCGTGGTGGCGAGGTACGGCGAGATAGCGGAAGAACTGGGATTGTCCGGCGGCATTGTGGAAGAGATAGCGGCGGACCTGTGCAGAAGGTTATCGGCGGATAGAAGCAACAGGCATAAATTCATGGACTTCATCAAAGCCGCCGGTGAGGACAACTGTGCCAAACTGGTGGCCCGGTACCTTAAGAAGGAAGGGGTAAACGCCGTCTATGTGAATCCCAGGGAAGCGGGGATGCTCTTAAGCGGTGAATACGGAAACGCCCGGGTGCTTCCTGAAGCTTACGAGAAGCTGAAGGAACTCCGCCACCGCCGGGAGCTTATGATTTTCCCGGGATTTTTCGGCTATACCCCCGAGGGCGAAGTGATGACCTTCCCTAGAGGGGGGTCGGACATAACCGGCTCCATACTTGCCGCGGCCGTAGACGCTGACGTGTATGAGAATTTTACCGACGTGGACTATGTCTTCTCGGCAGACCCGCGCATTGTGGAAAACCCCAAGCCCATAACGGTTTTGACCTACAGGGAAATGAGGGAGCTTTCCTATGCCGGTTTTAACGTCTTGCATGAGGATACGACGGAACCGGTGTACAGGAAGGGGATTCCCATCAATATCCGGAACACCAACAGGCCTGATGCTCCCGGGACCATGATAGTACCGGAGAGGAACGCCCAGAACGGGCCTGTGGTCGGCATAGCGTGTGACAAGGGCTTTTGCTACGTATTCATCAGCAAGTACATGATGAACAGGGAAATCGGCTTCGGCAGGAGGGTCCTTCAAATATTCGAGGAGGAGCATATCTCCTATGAGCACACCCCTTCGGGAATTGACAACATCAGTGTTATAGTAAAAGAGAAGCAGTTCGGCAGGGACGTGGAAGAGAGGGTAGTGCGCCGCATCAAGGAATCCCTCCAGGTGGATGACGTATATGTGGAAAGGAACCGGGCCCTTATCATGCTGGCCGGGGAAGGTATGATGAGGACGGTTGGAATTGCCTACAGGGCCACCGGGGCCTTTGCCAGGGCAGGCATAAACATTGAAATGATAAACCAGGGCTCTTCGGAAGTCAGCATGATGTTCGGGGTGCTGGAGGAAGATGCCGAAAACGCCGTCAGGGCTCTCTACAGGGAGTTTTTTGGAAATGAGTGGTAAGGCGGCCTAAAGACATGAAAGCCCGCACCTCACAGGTGCGGGCTTTTTGAAGAAATGGCATCCGCATTCTTGTGACTTCAGTCATGAGTAAGGATGCCAAAGCATATATTTACTAAAATATAGTTTTAAACATAAATAAATGCTTGATTCTATTTATACATATGTTACTATATAATCAGGTGGTAACATATGGCACAAGTACATTATGGACGTGGTCATGTTTATTCTATTCAATATCACATTGTGTGGTGTGTAAAATACAGGCATAAAATATTAACTGATAAAATAGAAAAAACCTTAATAGAATTGTTACACAAAATTGCTGCAG
>JAKOSZ010000064.1 GCA_029776555.1 Bacillota bacterium
AAACTCTATCTCCGATATGACCTCATCCATCCTGGAGGCAAACAGCCTTTCCGACCAGACTCTCCTGCTGTTGTAGTACATGTTGGCCACCCGCCAGAACTTCTGGGGATACTGCAGCATGAGTTTCAGCACGTAGAGTTCGTCATGGCTCAGAGGTTCTACGGACCCGTACTCCTCTATTATCAGCTTGGCCTGGTCCGCTTTCCAGTTGCACCTTCGCATCTTCCTGCGGATGAAGTTGGCAAGGTCGTAAATTTTTAACTCAAAGCAGCAATTTTCAAAGTTTATTAAAATCAGTCCGCCGCTCCCTATGACAATATTGTGGTAGGTGAAGTCGTGGTGGCAGAAAAGGCCCTCCTTCCGGCAGGTGTCCACCAGCTGGGGATACCGGGACTCTTTCAGCTGTTCCACGGTCTTTTTGGCCAAATGAAAAAAATAGTCGCCGTGTTTAATAAACATCCAGTCAAACTTTGTCCTGCATTTGCCGGCGGCCTTTCTCATTTTTTTAATGTCTTCCATGCGCTTGTTAAAATAAAAAGGCAGCTTGCCCAGGTCGTTTCGCGGCAGGCAGCCTTCGGGAGACTTAAAGCCTCTTGAGGCCCTGTGCATATGGGCCAGGGTACGGGCCGCCTTTATTATATTCTCCGTGCTGTCAAAACAGCACTCTTCCCCCTCCGGGAAGTCACTGACGGCGTAGTTTTGACCGTTAATGTTTATGTATGGCTCTCCGTCCAGAGTGCAGCAGTACCTGTCCAAATTTCCAAACCCGTTGTTATAGAGGTGTTCCTTGGCGGCGTGTACAAACCTGATGCGCCCGGCTGACATGGGAACCTTTTTCAGCCTCATTCTCCCCCGGTCAGTGTTTATTATATACGCGCCCTTATAGGGCAGCATCCCTTTGACCTGGAAACCGTAGTTTCGGACTATTTCCATCTCCATATCCACCATAGTTACTCCCACCCGGCAAACCATGCTCCCCTCTTTTTATTCAAGCGGCAATGGGCTCCACTCTCCGGCCAATGGCTGGCAAACATTCAATAGCATTATATGCGCCCCGGCGCGGCCCTAGAATACATCAGGCCCTTGGAATGTATTTCTTCGCCCTGTCCCAAAGCTGAAGGAGGAAAAAGGCGCTGAACAGGGAAAGCAAAGGGAGAAGGGGGTATGCGTACCTGTCAAAAGCCATGTAAACACAGTGGACTATGTTAAAGCAGACAATGACCAGAAAAGGCAAAAGGGGCTTTAAAAGCCTTTTCCTGAACATAAGCAGGGCTGCGCCCCCAAAGCCAAGGAGCAGCACAAAGTGGGCCGGGTAAACCAAATGCCTGTCAACACCCAAAAAGGTCTTCCAGTAAAAGGGCGAACCCCAAAAAGAGACTGTTTTCCCTATGGTGTACCATTTGAGATAAGCCCGGAAGTCTTCCCTGAAGCCTTTAGCAATGCGCTTCAAAGCCGCTTCTCTTTCTATTCGGTCCCTTTCCAGGGCGTTTTTCGCCAGCCCGTATTGAACCTGGGTTTCCGGCGTTTGCCGATAGTTGACATATGTCCCCTGGAGCAAGGGGTTCCCCGACGAGGCGGTAAGGGGGATAAACTCCCCGTATTCCACGTAGTTCCGCACCCACCAGGGGGACAGGACAAGCACCAAAGAGGCGGTCATAACCAAAAGGCACTTAGCCGCATACCATAGCCCGGACCTCCTGTAGATAAAGAACATATATATTGCCAGCAGCGCAGGATAGAGGGCTATGGTGGGCCTGCATCCGGTGGCGGCGGCGGTCAGGACGCCAAGGAATATGAACTTCGTCGGCCTGGGGTCCTCGGCAAATTTTAAGCTGAAGTACACCAGGAGGCAAAGCAAAAAGGTAAACAGGGTCTCGGTGAGGAAATAGGCCGGGGTGACAATATTAGGCCAGTAAAAGCACATCAAAAAAGACGAGAGCAGGGCAGTCCTTTGGTCAAACAGGCGTCTTCCCATGAGGTAGACCAGTATGTCGGTGACACTGCTCAACAGGGCCTGAACAATCCGGACGGCCTGAAAGCCGGTCAGCCCCCAGCCCAGCAGCCTGAACATGGCCCCCAGGAACAGGGGATAGAGGGGCATGATAAAAACCGTAGGCTCGTTGTAATCGTGGTATGTAATTACTCCCCTCTTTATCAAAAATACCGCGCTTTTTATGTAATTTAAGTCGTCGCTGTCCAGGGAAAGCAGATTTTTATACTTGAGTATAAGAAAAAGTTTCAGCGCAAAAGACAGCCCCACAAACAAAAGCAGGGCTTTATGTTCCCTTTTCACTTTACCTGCTGACTTACTCCCTTCCCGGCTTTTACCCAAGGGGGTATTTCTTCAATGCCGTTTGACGGCCGGAGAAATGCCTGTTTGCCGCCATCTTTCCTATATGTTTTGCAAGTTCTAAAAAATATATAACAAAAAAAACAAATTTTTTATTTGAGAATTGTATTTGTCCCATTTTTATATTAAAATAGAAGAAGGTAGACGGAAAGTAATTACACTTCAGGTAAAGTAAAGGTGGTCAAATGAGTAATTTAGGTGAATTTTTCCGCCAACTGAGGTTAAGCAAAAACTGGTCCTTAAGAGAAGCGGCCAGAAGAATGGGGCTCAGCTATTCATACCTTAGCATCCTGGAAAAAGGACTTGACCCTAAGTCGGGAAAGGAAACAATCCCCAAACCCGAGACTCTAAGGGCCATATCAAAGGCATATGAGTACCCCTACGAAGACCTTTTGAAGGCCGTGGGCCACCTGGAGGACGACTATTTTTCGTCTTTGCCTTTTGACCTTTCTATTTTCACCGGCAACCTTAACCTGGTCAAAGGGGATATGACCATCGAGGAGCTTTCAAAAGACATCTTCGAAAAGACCGGCTACAACATAAGCCCCGGCCAGATAAGGAGTTACCTCAACGGCGACATAGAGCCTTTCCCCGGAACGATTAACATCCTATGCAAGTACGCCCAGGTGACACCCAGGTTCTGGTATGTTTTCAACAGCAAGGAAACCCTTGAACAGGAGAGGAAGAAGTACAGAGAGTCGGCCGCCGTAAGGTCCACTTCCGGGCGCTTCAGCAAGGACTTTGCCGTATTCACAGCCATGAAAGAGGACATCAGGGAATGGGTGACAAAAGAAGAAAACATGCCATACTTAAGGCTGGCCATGGAAGCCCGAAAGAAGGAAATTGACGTAAACTCCCTGAAGGCCTTTATAGACTCCATGCCGCCTTCCTCAGAAGACAGCAAGAAGGACAAATAATCTGCAGGATTTTTAAAATAGGACTTTAAGAAAAGCAATATATTATGTATAATGAAAATAGTGGAAGATGGTTTATTAATAACCATGAATGAAAAGCGGTGAGAGCTTTGGATAAAATATCTATTGTGAGTTTATTGACTGTTAGTTTTCCTGAGACACTGCTGTTTACCCTGCTGGCAGTTATCCTGGTCGGGAAGGCAAACCTCCTTAAGAACAGGATCTTCATAATTAGGCTGTTGGTTTATTCAATTATATCAACAGTGGCATTTTACTTTATCAGGCCATACGTAGAAAACATAGTGGAAAATATCATTGTTTCTCTAATAATGTACTCCCTGCTGTTCATCTTCATCATGGGCTTCAGGGTATACGAAGCGGTCTTAACTGCTTTTATTAGTATAGTTCTTGTAGTTGTTATAGAAATCCTGTACATGGAACCTTACCTCGCAATAAGAGGTATCAAAATCGAGCAAGTATATGAAAGCGACCTCCATCGTTTCCTTCTCACCT
>JAKOSZ010000065.1 GCA_029776555.1 Bacillota bacterium
AGGACCGAGAGGTACAAGCTGATAAGGTATTACGGCGACCATGAGGGTTACGTGCCGGCCAATATAGACGACGGTTTGAGCAAGGATTTCCATGTAAGACACGGCTTTCTGGAAAAGAAGAGGGAAAGGGAAGAGCTGCTGGACTTATACCTGGACCCCGTGGAAAGGGTTAACCTGGCAGGCGATCCCCGCTACAGTGACGTCTACCGGGACCTGGCGGCAAGGCTTGAAAAGTGGATGAGGGACACCGGCGACCCGCTGCTTAAGGGAGGGAGGGTCCCGAAGCCGGAAGGGGCGGTAGTAAACAGGGTCACGTGCATGCACCCCGACAGCAAAAACCCTGATGATTACGAGTGATTTAAGCCCGGCCCGGCATGAGTGAAAAGGGGCGCTTTTTCGTTTATAATTTATTTAAGAGGTGTCAGCGGATGAAAGACAGGCCGAACATACTTGTGATAATGGCGGACCAGCTGAGGTACGACTGCGTGGGTTTTAGCGGCAGGTACCCGGTTAAGACTCCCAACCTGGACCGGCTGGCAGAAGAGGGCATGTGGTTTAGCAACGCCTACACCCCGATACCCACCTGCTGCCCCGCCAGGCAGTCCCTCCTGGCGGGGAGGAGGGTAGAGTCCTTTGGGCCTCTCTGGAATTACAACGGAGGCGGGCTTATGATTCCCGCCATGGAGCCCTCCGAGTACTCCTGGCCCCGGGAGCTGCAAAGCCGCGGCTACCGGATGGGCTATGTAGGGAAATGGCATGTGCATCCCCAGTACGACCCTACACATTACGGCTTTGATGAGTATATTCCCGACTGGCAGTACGGGGTTTACAGGAGGGAAAAGTACGGGGAGACGAGAGGAAGGATCGGCGACTGGACCAGCTCCTGGCAGGGGGGAAAGGACCCGGTGCCGGCGGAGGACTCCAGGACCCACTGGCAGGCTTACAGGGCCATCGAATTGATTGAAAAGTATGAGAAGGAAGGGAAGCCCTGGCACATAAGGCTTGACTTCAACGAGCCCCACCTTCCCTGCCGGCCTTCCGAGCCCTACGCCAGCATGTACAGGCCTGAGGATATCCCCAAATGGGGGAGCTTTGACGATGAGTTCAAAAACAAGCCTTATATACAAAGGCAGCAGCTCTATTCCTGGGGTGTTGAGAACTACGGCTGGGAGGACTGGGCTCCCATAGCAGCCCTCTACTACGGCTGGATCACCCAGATGGATGACGCCATCGGCAAGGTGCTTGACGCCCTGGATGCCATGAGAATCGCCGAAAATACGCTGGTGGTATTCACGGCGGACCACGGGGACATGTGCGGAGGCCACAGGATGGTGGATAAGCACTACGTGCTGTATGACGATGTGGTCAGGGTGCCCCTTATAGTCAGGTGGCCGGCAGCGGTTAAGAAGGGCGCAAAGTGCGACAGGTTCGTGAGCAACTGCCTGGACCTGGGGCCCACCGTGCTGGACATCCTGGGCATTGAAACCGAGAGGGATTTCCACGGCAGGTCCTTCCTGCCGCTGCTTAGAGGGGAGGAGGTCCCGGACTGGCGGGACTGGGCCGTGAGCACTTTCAACGGGCAGCAGTTCGGCCTTTACACCTCCAGGATGATAAGGGACAAGAGGTGGAAGTACATCTGGAACACCTGCGATGTAGACGAGCTTTATGACATGGAAAAGGACCCGGACGAACTGGTCAACCTCATACATGAGCCCGGCTGTGCCGGTCTTGTGGCTGAATACAGGAAAAAGCTCTACTACGAGCTTTTAAACCAGGGCGACGGCCTTGTGAAAAACGACTGGATGAAACACCAGCTTTTAAACAACAGGAAGGTTTGAATTTCGATTAGCGATGGAGGAATGAATGCAATGCTTTACGTCGACCTTGACAGGTTCTGGAAGGACGATGAGCTTGCCCATAAGGACAACTGCTTCAGCCCCGATGCTCCCCAGGTGGCGCTGGGTATAAGGATGAGCGACGAGTGCGTGTTTGCCGAACTGGGCGAAGAGGGTGAGCCCTGGGGATATACTCCCAGGGAACGCCGCATTGAGCTTAATAAGCGGTACAACGACAAGGCCGAGAAAATTGTGGGGAAAAGGCTTTTAAGGGAAGACTTTCCGGAGCCTGATGAGGAGTTCCCGCCAATAAGGCAGATCGGCGAGGTGTTTGAAGGCAAGTACACCTATTACGAACACACCACCTGGCTCCTTTCTTCCTGCAGCACGCCAAAAGAACTGGAGAAACTGCTGGACCGGGTTGAGAAGCTTGACTTAAGGGAGTTTATCCTGCCTCCCAACTGGGAGAGTGAGAAAAAAAGGATATACGAGAAGTACGGCAAAAAGCCCGGCCTCTGGAGGAGCGTAAGGGGGCCGGTAACCCTGGCCACATCCATATACGGCGCCGAAAACCTGATATATCTGATAATGGATGAGCCGGACCTGGCAGCCCGGTTCAGTCAGGTGATATCAGACGTTATTTTCGGCATGGCGGCCATCATGGATGAAGAGGCGGGATATGAACCCGGCAAGGCTCCCGGGGGCTTCTCCTTCAATGACGACAACTGCTGCCTCCTTACCCCGGAGATGTATGAGTTTTTCGCCTACCCCATACTGAAAAGGATTTTTGACCATTTCAGCCCCAATCCGGAGGACATAAGGTATCAGCACTCCGACTCGGACATGAAGCACCTTTTGCCCATACTGGGGAAATTAAACCTTACCGGCTGCAACTTTGGTCCTACGGTGCTGGTGGAGGACATAAGGAAGTACATGCCGAAAACCCGTATAGACGGCTGCCTGGCCCCTTTTACCTTTATGAGCAACGACGAGAAGAAGATAATAGAAGAGGTAAGGAGGGACTGTGAAATGGCAAAGGCGACGCGGGGCTTAAACCTTTACACAGCCGGGTCCATCAACAACGGGACCCTGCTTACCAGTATGAGGGCTGTAATGTATGCCATACAAAATTACGGCAGGTACTAGCGGCAGGTTTATGTCTTAAGCCGGGCCGGCGGGAAATGCGTTAATCGGGAAGCTTTCCGGATGGACGCGCGGTATCCGTACCTTAAGGAATATGACAAAAGAGCAGGAGATATGCCATGGACTATGCGGATATAATGCGGGAGATATTAATACTGGTCGCTTATATTACCATCGGATATGTTTTAAGGAGGCTCGGGGCAATAAGCCAGCAGGGTATAAAGGACATGAGCCGTTTCGTGGTGGAACCGGCCATGCCGTTAATGGTTTTTAACTCCATGATAATAGAATATGAGTCCAGGCATGTGAGCAACATGCTACAGATGGCTGTTGCCATACTGGCCTTCTTAAGCTTTACCCTGGTTGCCAGCGGGAAGCTGGTAAGGCTTTTGAAAGGCCCGGAGGAAGATATGAAGGCCACCAGGTACTGCATGGTGTTCGGCAATGTGGCCCTCCTGGGCTATCCGCTGTGCAGCGCCCTGTTCGGTGAAATGGGGACCTTTTTTGCCTCGGTATACGTGGCCGTGCAGAATATGATCCAGTGGACAATAGGGGTCAACATTTTCAAGCGTGAAAAGCTCAGCCGCCATACCCTGAAAAACCTGGTGAACCCGGGTATTGTGGCCATAGCGGCAGGCTTGCTGATGTTCTTCCTGGGCTTAAGGCCGCCTTTAATGCTGGACAGGATAATAAAAAGCCTGGGAGGCACGGCGGTGCCCCTTGCCCTCGTAGTGACCGGGGCTACCCTGTACGGCTTTAAGCTCCGGGAGATTATCGGAGACAGGAGGGTCCTTTTTGTTTCGCTGTTTAAAAACCTGGCCTTCCCCGGCATCTACCTGGCGGTGTTGTATTTCGTGCCCATGAACGGGATGCTGAAATCCATTCTGGCCATACAGGCTGCCGGGCCCGTACAGGCCTCATCCACCGCCTTTGCGGGGAATTTCCAGGGGAATACCGTAATACCGGCAAAGTGCATATTTCTTTCCACCCTGGCCTGCGCCGTGACAATACCCCTCTTCCTGCTGCTGATAAACCTCTGAAGGTCAGCTCATGGGAGCGGGTTTTGGAGCTTAAAAGGCCGCGGCGAAGCAGGGTTTGCTTATTGACCGGAATTGTTCGCTTTGGTTGAAAGGCCATGATGAAAGGACTTCCTGGCCAAAGGGGGTGAAACTGTGAAAGTCGCCATATTCACCAACGCTTACAAGCCCATATCCAGCGGAGTGGTAAACACCATTGAATTCATTAAGAACGCCCTTGAAAAGAGAGGACATGAGGTGTACATATTTGCTCCCGCTTTCTATGACTACCGGGACAGCGAAAAAAACATTTTCAGGTACAGGTCCGTTGACCTCACCCGAAAGGTAAAGTTCCCCATAGCCATACCCTTTTCCCCGGAAGCTGACCAGATAATTGAGGAGTTTAAACCGGACATTATTCACGCACATCACCCCTTTGTACTGGGGAAGGCCGCCTGCAGGTACGCCAGGAGGCTGGGAGTTCCCCTTGTCTTCACTTTCCATACCCAGTACGAGATGTATACCCACTATGTGCCCCTGCCGACGGCTGTTACCAGGTATTCCTGCCGGAAAATCGTCAAGGCCTTTTGCGACAGGGCCGACTGCATAACCACCCCTGCCCGGTCCATAGCCGAATTGCTCAGGTCTTACGGGGTTAAAAGGCGGATCGAGGTTATCCCCAACGGCATTGATTTAAGCCCCTATCTTGAGGTTTCTCCTGCCCGGGTGGAGGAAATCAGGAAGGAGTACGGCCTGGAGGGGAAGAAAAGCATAATTTTTGTCGGAAGGATCGCCCCGGAAAAAAACCTCGTTTTCCTGGTGGACTCCTTCAGGATGGTATCAGGGGACAACCCTGACGCCAGGCTGGTTATAGTGGGGGACGGCCCCCAGCTGGCGGAGCTTAAAAAATACGTCAGGGATACGGGCCTGGAAGGTTACGTGGTATTTACCGGCGGCGTGGACTACAAGAGCATACCCTTTTACTACAAGATGGCTTATGTTTTTGCCATTGCCTCCACCACTGAGGTAAAGCCCCTGGTAATACTGGAGGCCCTGGCGGCGGGACTTCCCATAGTTGCCGTCAATGCCCCGGGCGCCGCCGATACCCTTACCGACGGCCATGACGGCATACTGACCGACGTAACAAGGGAGAGCCTTGCCCGCGGAATTGACAGGCTGTTAAAGGACCGGGACCTGTATGAGGGCTTAAGGAGGGGCGCCCTTGAGACGGCGGAAAGCTATTCAATAGACCGGGTGTCGGATATTTTCCTGGCCCTGTATGAGGAACTCATAAAGGCAAAATCCCGCTGAACACAAGAAGTGCACAGGGGGCGCACAGAGGGACGGTTCTTTTGTGCACTTTTTCGACAGTAAATGTGGATTTATGTTAACTAAACCCTGATACTTTTCACACAGTCTGACGGTTCTCTTATCTGCGCAGGCGGACGCTTTCTCTGTGTAAAGCTTTAGCGGCGGAAACGCAGGGCTTGGTTCCTAGTCTCCGCAAATTAGCGGAAAGCATGTAAAAAACTGACGGAGGGGTCAGGCTGGTTTTACCGGCAGGATTTGTTTAGCCTGTTGGATTTTTTAATCAATTATCCCCCTTGTCCTTTCAGGATATGATAAAATAGTAGCAGGCTGATGTAAGTTTTAGCAGCAGAATTGAAACCGGGAGGACTGTGTACCTATGAAAAAAAAGCTGAGATTTATGTTTGTCATCATAGTGGCGGTATGCCTG
>JAKOSZ010000066.1 GCA_029776555.1 Bacillota bacterium
AAGGTTTACCCTGCCGCAGGCGTCACAAGTTGTGACTTCCTGCGTTATTCCTTTTATTTTCATCACACAGCCCTCTCTTCCGGGCCTTCTGCCCTCTTTACTTCTCATTATACACCCCCTGTCTATCTGTGTCAATACATTATTTTTCCCAACATAAAAAGGAGGCGATAACGCCTCCCTTTATTTTGTTGTAATGGCGGCCCATAGCCTAGCCGCGATAATCACGGTATCCCGCCGCAACATAGAATTGCGGGCTTCGGTCTATAGTGCCGCCCAGCCCCTATATAAGGGCTTTACTCACAGTCCTCCGTCTCTAACTCTTTTATCAAGGTATACCGTCCGAGGTAGTCTCCGACTACCACGGCCTCACGGGCCTCATAGTGCCCATCGCTGTACCTGCTCCAGTAGTATGGCGGTGCCGTAAGCCATACTATCTTTGCGTCCTTGAAGCCCCTGTTCAGGATGTCTTCAAGCAACTCTAGCGCCTCTTCACTGGGGCAGGACCTGGACCTCCAATCCGCATAGTTGTTGAAATCTACCGTGAAGCCCGGAAACTCCCTCGCTGCTCTTTCGGTCACATACTGACGCTGGCAGTCATAGCCCAGCTTCGTGGCCTTTTTCAGATAGTTGCTGCCGTGTTGGTCTATCCACTGCCTTTTTTCCCGCTCCCGCTCTTCTTTCATGGCCTTTTCTTCCGCTTCCCTTGCTTCCCTCTCTGCCGCCTCCTTCGCTCTGTTGGCGGCCTGCCTTGCCTCGCTCTCGGCCTTTTGGGCCTCACGAATTGCGTGTTCGGCCTCAAGCTCGGCAATTATTTCTAGGTTCGCCGGGTCTGTTTCAGCGGCTTTTAGCCGCTTTACCCTGGCCTGTTCCCAGGCCACTAAACTGTCAACACTTTGGGGCTCGTCAAAGAAGTGTACTCTATCTTCTTCTAGCCAGCCCCACCCTTTCCCGTCATACATTTTGACGGGCTTTTTGTCAACGATAACTCTGCGAGAACTATTGCCGCTGAACCCTACCCTTAGTAGTACATTGCCTTCGCCGTCCACCTTCGCCAGATTGATAATCTCCGGCGTTATGTCTGCCTCCACCACCTGGAGTTCCTTCCCGTCCCCTCCTGCCAGCAGGCTTTTTTTCCTGCCGGCCTCATCCAGCAAATACTCGATTCTTGCCTTCTTTACTGCCATTTTTTTCTCCTTCCCGGGTCGCCTCCCTGGCGGCCCATCGGCAGCACTCGCCGCCGTGGCGTCGGTCGCCACCCTAGTATATCTTATGATACACTATTAGTATATCTATGTCAATACGTTTTTATGCACGGTATAATATTTTTTTTCGCAAGTTTCGACATATATAAAAAGGAGGCATTTCGCCTCCTTTTGCTTTAGCCCCATGCGGCCGCCTCATATTCGGGCATTTTAGAAATAATGCTATGGGCCACTATATTCCCTATGTTTTCTATTGTCTTGTATAGCCTACTAGCCGGTACATTCCCTTCGCTGCATTGGTAAAGGTAGCATTGTATTAATTTATAAACCTCTATTTCAGTTATTTCTGAATACCAGGGAAACGTCGGCAATTCCTTTCTGATATTTTCTTCGAGTGCATCGCCATACCGCTGGTGTAGCGCTTCGGCATTCATTCTTTCAAGTGCCCTGTATAGGTTTTCCTTGCAGAATGTTTCAAGGTGTCTGATTTTGTCGTCTCTTTCCCTTCCCCTTTCCCCTTCCTCTTTGCAGGCGTTTTTCAGTATGTTTTTGTCGTCGGTACTAATCCAGATGTCCGGCTGATAGTCGTTGACGTTCCATGCTATAAACGCCGCAATTTTGGCGAGAGACTCCTCGCTCATCATAAATGATGACACAGATAAAACCTCCCTTTTTTCCGGGCTTCTGCCCTTTTGGTTCCAATTATACCCCTTTTGTATATCTGTGTCAATACATTATTTCCCCTATATAAAAAGGAGGCGTTATCGCCTCCTTTTGCTTCCTCCTTTATATCAATTGCCAGCCGGTCTGGCTGACAACCGAAACCACCTTGCCGCCCGGGAGTTCTTTTTTCTCCCGGTTGTCATTATGGAAGATTAAAACCTTGTACCGCTCGTCAACGGTACAATCCATACCTCCCACCATCGCCATTTGTACCAATCTCTTCAAGAGATACGGTACTGGCGAGACGAAAACCACATCCGGCGGGTTCTTTGGCCATAAAAGCCCCTGGCCAACTTGCTTGTGTATTTCATAAGCAAGTTTTTCTTGCTCCCCCGCTGTTAATCCATCAGCAGGGATTTTTACAAGCTCAATGCTGTCATACTTACTTTTTAGGATTTCTTCTTG